>CAYUAG010000008.1:0-60950 GCA_964442615.1 uncultured bacterium | reverse complement strand
TCAAGGCCTTATGACTACTTTTCAAACTTCTTTTAAAGATAAAAAACTTGATTCCCTGGAGGTAAAAGAAATTTTAAATGAGATGAAAAAACTTACTAAACCTGATACAATCGATAAATAGTTTTCTTGATTATAAAATGTAATCATTTTTTCATTCCATAATAATGTAACTAACAGTAATTCAAAAAATTCAACTAAATAAAAAGGTAACCTTTTAAATAAAGGTTACCTTTATACAATAATATTCTATTAAAATTTCAAAAAATAAAATTATGGTGTATCATACCTGACTACATCCTATACTTTTTAACCTTTCTCAAGCCGATACTCCTTGATATAAAGCAGAGATGCTGATAAAAATACAAAAATGCAAGCAATAACCAACAGTATCAATATAGCAGCTTCGCTAGATATCTCCTTTGATCTGAAAAGCAAATTTAATAAAGCTCTTTGAGGATCTATATTGGTAAATTGACTGTCATATAATCTCTTGGCAAAAATATGTAGGTAGTGGGATATAGAAAAATATTTAATATTCCCTGGAAGAAAACTTACTGTAGACTCCCATCCAAAGGTAAAGAAGAGACCTGCAAGTACAGGTCTCTTTAAAAGACCACCAATAAAACAAAAAAGAGGTAAATAAACTACCAAGCCAAGAAACATAATACCCACTGTACCAAGGTAAATATCTGATTCTTTAATTAAACCGCTAAAACCGTTTTCCAGCTTCATTATTGTATAGGTCAAAGCAAGAGAAATCATAAATATCAAACCAGTCATAGCTGCACCAGACAGAAGTTTTGAAATAACAATGGTACGTCTTGGTATTGGTCTGGTTAACAGATAAGGAAGAGTCCTGCCATCTACTTCATCACCAATAACTGCTGTGCCTACAAATATGGCAGTCAATGGAAGTAAAAAATGTATGTATAAAAAAACCGACACTTGGGGAAATAGTGATGAAACAGTTACTCCTTCCTCTGAGATTAATGGTTTAAGCAGAAGTATGATTATAGCAAATAAAACAGGAACTAAAGCCATTATGCTTATCCAGATTGTTCTTTTACTATTAATGTTATTTCTTATAAAAAATTTAAACAAAAAGTTCATATTCTACCTCACAAGATAATCAAATACAGCTTCAAGATTCTCATCAGGTGACCAGAGAGACTTTATCTTAATATTGTTATCTAAAGCTAACATCGGTAATCTCTTATGAAATTTCTCTGGAGACAAGGTCTCTATGGTTATCTGATTCTCTTCTCTATGTAATTGCACACTTTTTACATCATCAAACTCCAATAGTTTTGAAGTAAGAATATTCACTTTATCACAGATTATGGTTACCTGCAGAGGATGAGTATCAATGAGTTCCCTGATCTCATATATGTTCCCCTCAGCCAATAATCTACCATGGTTAATTAGAAGTATTGTATCTGTCATTTCCTCTACTTCATGAAGAATATGGCTTGAAACAATAACAGTTTTCCCCTGCTCACCAAACTCTTTTATTAAATCAATGGTAGAACGTCTTCCCAGAGGATCCATGCCATTCAAGGGCTCATCAAGAAAAAGAAGCAGAGGATTATGAGCAATTGCCTGAGCCATCTTTATTCTCTGACGCATTCCTTTGCTGTAGCTTCCGATCTTTTTATTTTGAAATTCTTCCATGTTCATAGTAACTACTGCATCTTTAGCTTTCTTGTTTGCTTCAGAAGTTGAAAAACCATGCATGCGCAAGGTTGCTAAAACAAACTCAAAACCGGTTAAATAATCCCAAAAATTATCTAATTCTGGACAATACCCAATCTTATTTAATATTTCATGATTATTCCATACCTTTTCACCATCAATAAATAAACTACCTTTACTTGGTTTTAATTGGCCAGTAAAAAGACGAAGTAAAGTGGTCTTTCCTGCTCCATTGGGGCCAAGATATCCAGTAACACCAGGTTCGATGGTAAATTCCAGATTATTTACTCCAATCACTTGACCATACCATTTACTTAAATTTTTTGCCTCAATATTCATTTTACCACCTCAGTAGGTTTTATCTTACTCTGCAATACAACAAAACTCAAAACAATTATACCTACCAGCATCAATATTCCCCAATAAACTGCAAATGCATAAGGTTTTTCAATACCAAAGAAAAATGCTCCGGTCTGTTTTAATGAAGATTGAACTGAAAATATTCCCACTTCAGGAATTCTGGATAAAATTTTACTCAATATATCAGGAAACATAAGTATAACAATAAAAATCACTGCTGCAGATCCACTTCCTTTTGCTGCAGAAGACAAAGCAAGAATCAATCCTCCTAAAACAGTTATAAGGATTACAACATAGGCTAGCATTGAGAATGGTATCCAGTAATAAGTCTTTAGGAAGGTTAAATCATTAGCCAGAAGTGCTTTCATGGTAAAAAGTATTAATCCTGGAACAAGGGTTACAAGAATTCCATAAAATCCTACAATTAAAAATTTGCCACCAATATAATCCCAAAATGTTACTGGTTTTGAAAAATAGACAGATAAAGCCTTAAATTTTCTTTCCTGGGCAATTAATCCCGCTCCAGTAAGAATAACAATCAGGATAATAAAAAACATTTGTCCTTGCATAAAACCGGCAAAAAATTCAGTATTAATTTTTAGACCTCTTAAACCCTGAACTATTCTTGACGATTCACCTACCTTGGTTACCAGGTATATTTGTACTGCTCTGATAAAAAAAGAGATTGATGAAGTTATGAGAATAAGTATCATAAGAGTTTTGCTTTTTCTCATAACCAATTGAATCCCAGTTTTTCCAATAACCCACCAGGTTAAGGGATTTTCTTTCAAACGGCCATACCAATTGTGATAGGTCTCTTTATAAATGGGCATAATCATCCTCCTTAATGAGCTTTACAAATACATCCTCAAGTGACTGTATACTTGGAACCATTTTTCGAAGTTTAACTTCAGATTGATGTGCTGCCCTCAATATTAAATCTGTGTCCTCTCTATCAGGAAGTGTTACATCCAGAAGATTCTTACCTGAAGAGGAAATTTCACACTTTTTTTCTTCCAGTATCTTAATAAATTCTTCTTTATCCCCATCAATTCGAACTGTAAAGGAACCTGAATATTTGCCTTTAATCCCTTGCATATCACCTTCCCTGGCTAGAGCTCCTCGGTGAATTATTACAATTCTATCACAGGTCCTTTCAACATCTGAAAGAATATGAGAAGCCAAAACAATGCTGATATTAACCGAATTAGTAATGGTCTTGATCAAATCGAGCATCTCCTGTCTTCCCTTTGGATCCATCCCGCTAGTGGGTTCATCCAGAAAAAGAAGTTTGGGATCGTGAACTAGTGATTGAGCTAACTTTATACGCTGTCTCATACCAGAAGAATAAGCCTCTACTTTTCTGTAACGAGCTTCTCCTAAGCCTACTAAAAACAACACCTCATGAGCACGCTCTCGTGCATCCTCTTTACTCATTCCGCATAGTTCTCCTGCATACTGCACCATACCCAATCCTGTTAAACCTGGAATAATACAATCATCTTCAGGCATATACCCTATGAGTTGACGGATTGACCTTTGCTCTGTAGAAACGTTATGTCCGAGGATTGATGCACTGCCATAAGAAATTTTAACCAGTCCCAAAAGTCCCTTGATTAGACTGGATTTACCTGCTCCATTCACACCCAGAAGACCTGTAGCACCAGTAGGAAAATTAGCTGTCATTTTATGTACAGCAGTAACATCTCCATATTTAATAGTAACATCATTAAGTACAACAGACAAAATACTCTCCTTAATTTTAATAAATTTTTTTATTTACACCAAATTTTACCAATAAATAATTTCTATACTTTATAAGCTAAATGATAAAATCTCAGCCAATATTTCTCTTTATTTATTTGTTGAAGTTTACGCATGATAATATATAATGTTTCACTAATTTTTATCTTCTTTTTAAAGCAATCAAACGTTTAGTATGAAGCAGTAAATCTAAAGCATTAATTATACTACAGCAAACTATATCTGCAGAATGTAAACTTTCTGTACAAATACCTTCTGCCTGAATCACCGCTATTCCCAAACAAGCTTTCTGAATCATACTACAGTCATTACTACCGTTTCCAATACAGACAACCTGATCTGTTCCCAATTGTTCGACATACTCTAGCTTTCTTGCTACCTGATTATCAAAAGGAAGTATTGAGAGGGTACAAGGAATATCCTTCAGACCGGACCGGGCTCTGCCGAAGGTATCAGCTGTTACTACATGTATTTCTATTTTGTTTGCTAATGTACATAGCCGCTGTTTTACACCTTTTATAAGATATCCATCAATAGCGATGGTACCATTATAATCAAGCACAAGGTAATGTAACTGATAGTTTCCATCTCCTGGTATTAATATTTCAATCATTTTTTACCTCATACCAGCTTTTAGATGTTAGAAGATAGAAGTTAGCTCCTCCCACCTTCATCCCCTAATCTATCTAATATCTGATGTCGTCCTGAAAAAAGTTTACAGTTTTTATTGTAATACAACATCATGTACCTTAGCGGGAATTTGATAGTTTAGACTCATGTGTCGGCGTTCGTTGTTGTAGGTGTTAATAGATTCCCGCGTTAGTTCTTTGGCAACATTGAAAAACGGAAGAGTTTCGTTGAATAAGAACTCATCTTTGAGTATACCGTTGACTCTTTCTGCAATGGTGTTTTCACCGCAGTGGTTCTCCTCTGTCATGCTGATCAGAACATGATGGTCTTTGAGTATTTTGACGTAATCCTGACAGCAATATTGTATGCCTCTGTCAGAGTGATGAATCAGGCCTTCAGGATGGGGCACGTTCTTAAGAGCCATTCTTAGTGCCCTGATCGGTCCTTTCACACAAAACGAGGAGGAGACATTCCAACCGACGATCTTACGGCTCCAAGCATCTGTGATCAAACTCAGATAACAGAAATCTCCTTTTATTCGCAGATAGGTGATATCTGAAACAAACACCTGATTTGACCCTGTCAGTACAATACCTTTAATCAAGTTTGTATACTTACGAAACCAGTGTTTTGAATTGGTGGTCCATGGTACACGTTTTTTTCTTTTTACCAGCATGTGATTCCTTCTGAGAATGTTGAATAGCCTATCACGACCAAGCTGAAATCCTGAATCCTGAAGATCCAATAACAACTTACGTCCATCTACTTTCGGCTGTTTTTTTCGAATATGTCGCACTTCGTCAATCACTTGCTGCTCTTTGATGAATGTTTTAAACGATCTGTGCTGCCATTGATAATATGCCTGTCTGCTATGCTGAAAAAAACGGCATATTGCTTCTATCGAGACTTTGAAGTTATTTTCTTGAGCACTTCCTGAAGCTCGACAGGCAGCTGCTTGGAACCAAAATTTTTTTGCGTCAATACCATACTGCTCATTAATGGCTTCAACCAGAGATCGCCAGCAAAGATTATCCACTTGAGATTGAGATAATGCACGTTCAAGTACTTTAATGTGATTTTTAAGTTCTTTGATTTTGTCTTTTTCGTCTTTCATTTGAATCCGTATCACTTTGTTTAGAAGATAATTTTTACCGTACTTTTGAATCCATTTTTGTACGGTAGATGTTCCACCAATATCGTAAATTCTTCGGACTTCTGCAATAGTGTGCTTTCCGGATTCAATTTCAGAAATAACTTTCAGCTTAAATGCTGTACTGTAACGAATGGTCTGTCCTTGCATAGGTTTTTACCTTTCATTTTTGGTTCAAAATGAGTAAACCTATTTCAGGACAAGACCTCTAATCTTCTATCTTCCCTTCTCTATCTTCTAACCTCCGACTTCTGTCCTCAAACCCCGGGCGTGCTATAGCAAGACCAATTATCTTATCTGCACCTGCTTGTTGCAAAGTATAAGAGCAACTGTTGAAAGTAGCACCTGTTGTAGAAACATCATCCACCAAAAAAACAGTTTTATGGTGTATTCTATCTGGATTCAATACTTTAAATGCATTTTTCAGGTTAGAACATCTCTGTTCAGCATTCAAGAAAGTCTGAGATTTTGTATTTTTTATCCGTATAAGAGTATCTCCATAAATCGGTAGATCCACATATTCAGACAGACCCATAGAAAGTAAATTACTTTGATTATATCCTCTATCCCTAAATCGGATTTTATGAAGAGGTACAGGAATAATCACTTCTTCTCCAGATAATTTCAGTTCCTTGTACAACAGTTTGCCTGCAATGCTTCCCAGAAAAAAACCTAATTTCTTTCTATGATAATATTTTATTTGATGTATCAATGATTCTATCATTTTTATATAAGGCCAGAGAGTAATTATTTGGCTAAAATACAGTGTTCCAGGTAAATGATAAAAATCACTCTTATCTTTATGTATAGTTATATTAGAAGTGTTTATTAATTGTCTTAAACAATCTTCACATAAGGGTTGTAAATTATCATTTCGCTTTTCACATACAAAGCAAAGGGAAGGAAAAACAAAATCATAAATATAAGAAAGTAACTTACATGTATTTTTTAAAAAGGGCTTTCCAAAATAAAAAGCCCTTTCTTTTAAATTCAAATCCATACATTCTCTGCAGGGATTAATTAAGGCTTAATAACACTATCTATTCAATTAAATATCCAAACCTTTTAATAAATTCCTTTTCAGACATTTTTGCCTTCTCAGACATTCTCTTAAGCATATATTCTTCCTCAATATCTCTCTTCTCTAAACGTATCATATACCTTCTAGCAATATGATAGGCTTCACTCTCTGTATTAACAAATCTTACTGATGTTTTACCTGTTTTAGGATCAAGCATGTCATCAAAAGGCATGGGCTTTAATACTCCATTATCTACAACAATCATTGCATTTTTCTGATGTTCTGCTTTATTACTCATTAGATAGTGAAAGGCATTGTACCCCAGATCCCTTGTATATTCCTGATCAAAAGGTATGGGATCTGCAGAACGAAGCACATAGCCAATATTTATTTCAACAATACGAAACTTTTTATTACTCCGGCTCCGGAAACGACGTTCTACTTCATATTTAATAACTTTACCAAGTTCTATTTCATCCAGACGCATATGTCCGAAATCATCATATTCAAAATTTAATCCTGGAAGTCTTTTTAGCTCTTTAGGATTTAATCGTTCTGCTATTCCCTCAGCAATTACCATTACCCCAAAATCATGCCCCATAGCCATACGTTTTAATATGGAAGTTTCTAAAACATCACAAACATGGGTAAGAGATATTCTTTTATCTTTTTGAAATTCCTCTGGAATTATAGCAAGAGTAGCAGCAGCAGATTTTGCAACTCCTAATGCTAAATGTCCGGAATGCCTTCCCATGGTAACAGCAATATACCATCTGTGGGTAGTCTTTGAATCTTCCATTAAATTTTTTATCAGCACAGAACCATGCTCACGAGCTGTTTGAAAACCGAAAGTGGGTAAATTATGGGGTAAGGGAAGATCATTATCAATAGTTTTAGGGACATGTGCAAATTTAATCTTGCCTTTAGCTTCTTTTGCTATAAGACTTGCGCCATAGGCAGTATCATCTCCTCCAATGGTAACCATATATTTTATTCCCAGTTTTTCTAATAGCTTAACACAATTTTCTGGTCCATTTATAACATTTTGGGGATTTGTACGTGAAGTAAATAATATCGAACCACCATCAAAATGAATACGGGAAACATCTTTAATATGAAGCTCTCTAAGATTTTTTTTCAACAAATCATAATCCTCTTGTACAAGCCACTTATATCCATCATAAATACCATATACTTTAAATCCTTTTTTACGTGCTTCAATGGTTACAGCTGCAATTACACCATTAATACCAGGTGCAGGTCCTCCTCCTACCAGAATTCCAAAATTTCCGGATACAGATACATCCATATTCTCTTTTGCCTCCTCTTATTAATCCATAACGTAAAATGTTAAAAAGCAGTTTAAAAATTGATTTCTCTTCTGAATATATCACAAATAAAAACTAATTAACTATAAAAATGTTTTCTAATTTCCCTATGCTTGTATTTTCCCCTCTTTATTAATTATAAATAATGCCCATGTAACGCTAATCCCTTTTCTGAAGATCTATACCTATATCAACCGATACTATCATTCCTTTGGAATTATTCGGCGAGATTAAAAATCCCCTGCTCATATATCCAACATCAAGTACAAATCCGCCTGGCCGTATTCCAAATCCAAAAGAGGTACCCAAACCAATATATCCGCCAACTACAACTCCCATACGAAGTGGAAACCAAGACACACCCTGCCACTCAGTACCAACTGATAGTTGCGGATTCGTACTGCCAAATATTCCCCTGGTAAAAGCCTGATAGTAATCCGCAGCCATAATTACATCTCCTTCCCTGTATGCACATCCCAAATGAAGTACAGTTGGAAATCTAGCTGTAAAAGATGATGCTTCCTCAGTCCAGCTTGTATCCTGAGCATTCTCTTCAAAATCTTCAGTAAGAGCACTTAATGAATCTATATAAAAGTTGCCTTTTTCAGTCTTGACCTCATTATTAAATGGGATACTGCTAAGTATATTGGTTAAACCTAAACTTACAGTCCACTTTTTATCTAAACGAGCAGCACTACCCAGGCTTAAACCAAAACCAACACTCCCGTTATAAGCATAGGTAACCTCATACAATCCGTCCAGATCAATACCATAGGGTTTTGAATCTATGGTACATTCTGTCTTATCGGCATTGCCGTAAGCTCCTGCATAAAAAATATTTATTGTCCCTCCAACTGTGAACTCTTCTGCAAAATCAACCTCTATGGGTTCTCCCCAGGAAACTCCCACCAGACCAACCGCCAGAGAGCTTCCATCTGTATCACTTAGCTTATAGGTTTTATTAATCTCTGTTCCGGTTAAGGGTATTTCAAAAAAAGCTTTGGCAGCATTTACAAATCCTCCTCCCAAAACTCCGATAGTCAGAGCAAAATGCCCGGTAGAAAATGAAAAAGTATTTACAAATACTTCTGTATTTGATCTGAATCCATTATCAGGAATGCTGTTTAAAATATCTTCAATATCATCATCAGTTAAATACTCACCATTATACTTATTATACATCCCTAAAGAAAAACTATTGTTCCAGACCCCAGCCTGAGCACCAATAATGGACATAGAAAATTTGGGATTATCAGACAATCCTAAATTAGCAGGATTCCATAAAGGGGCATGAACCCCTCGGGCTATAGCTGTATAAGCTCCTCCCAAACCAACTGCTCTTGCAGTCATCTGGGTACAGGCTTTTGTATTTAATAAAACCGTAAAAAAAAGAGAAAGGAACAATATGTTATTTATTTTTTGATTGAAAATAAATTGCTTATTCATGATAACCTCCTTATTCTTCTTCATCTTCTGGTACTGTTGTGTTTACCAGAGCTGATATACTCGCTTCAATTTGTATGTAATCCTGGGACCGGAATTTTGTCATATCATCAGAACCTAAAAATACAAATTTGAAGCCCACAAAAAGGGTATCATTATTAATAAAATGGCTGAGCTCTTCTTGCTCAAGGGTAATATTTAAGCTACTGTGCTCAGTACCGGTAACCACTGCTGGATCAGTATTGCTGGTAGGGGCTTTTTTTAAATTTAGATCAAATTTAAGATCATACTTTCCATTATCATAAATAAGTGAATCAGAACAAGTGTTGGAAAAAACTATGGATACATTAGTACCTATAGGAAGTCCGTTCTCAACCTCAGCATTAAATTCTGCACTTATCAAATTATCCCGAATAAAATCTTGAACGTCCTCATCAATAGAAAGTGTATCCGGTTCCATTTTGGATTCATAGGAGGGGATAGATATAATTAAAGGAGCGTTAAACAAAACTGTTCCTGAAATCGAGTCATTTTCAGTAATAGTGTGACTCCCTTCACCCCGGCCAATAAAGGCATTTCCATAGACTAAAATATTTGTAGGTTGGCTGTTAATAAAATCAGCTATATCACCAATAGTAATGGTATCCTGTTCAGACTCTATGTATTCTGTAATATGAATTGGATCAGGTAACTGATTTCTGCTTTCTAAGGCTTCAATAGTAATATCAATATCAAAAGGAAAAGAGATAGTTGAATTAAATGCAATTTGAATATTAGCTTTCTTGACAGCAAAGTCCTTAAACTCTTCCGGAATCTCAAAATCGGATTCCAGGCTGTCTATGTTAATCTCCACCTGATTCAGTTTTCCGGATACCTGGGAAAAGGTTAATTCTTGAATTTGTACGGTAATTTCCACATTTCCATTGCCTCCGGTTAAACTTCCATTAAAATGGATTTGATTGTTTAGGGGAGTTATGGTAAAATTTTCTAAATTTATATTTTTTGATTCTTCAGTATTACCAGGAACAGTTTCATCTATAGTTAATATTGCACCATTCGCATTTTTTAAATCTTCTGATGCAAAATGAATATCTACTGTCTGAGAACCGAGATTTTTAAAGCTTACTTGAATGCTTCCACAACTGATGGTTGCTGAATCAAGAATAATATCATCACCTGGTATGGATACTGCATCACTGATGCTCCCGCCGCTGAGTATGGTGAATGTTTTTGAAGTTCCATCAATTTTCAACTTTTCCCCTACTTTTTCTGAATCAAAATCTTTCTCCATATTCACCCATACCGTATCATCCTCAATACTGATCTCTTTAACATCTTTGGCCAGATCCTCCATGGTGTATTTCTCCGAAAGAAGAGGTAGTATAAAATTTACATCCCAATTCGGTGCTGCTGGTTCTTCAAATTTACATTGATTAAATAACAAAAAACAGATACAGATAAATCCACTCAATAGTATGATTAACGGAGTATATATTTTACTTTTCTTCATTCTTTACCCTCCTATATCAGGTAAAATATTATTATATATTTTAAAATATATTAACTAATATTTTTAATTGCAAGATATTATCTTCAATAATTAATTTTTAATATCATAATATGGTAAAAATTGCTTTTATATTTCAAACACCTCCTCTATTCCTGATCATAAGGGTGTGCAATTGAGGTATGATCAGCTACTATATTCCATCCCTTCTCTTTTCTTTTAAACAATAGTGTAAATAACCCATGCGGGGTATCAGATAATCTCTGAAGTTGCCACCTGCCAAAAACAATTGCTACAGAATCGCATACAACCGTAATCTTTAGATCAGAAAATTTGAGTTTTCCCATTGTCTCTTTATTAGGATATCTTTTTTTATAACCTTGAAAAGTATTAAACCACCCGTATCGTACAGTCCCACCGCTAGCAAAACGAAGAGAGTCGGAATGGTAATATCCTTTCATATATTCTTCAATATTTCCTGAATTCCAGGCAGACTCTTGTGTATACAGTACTGTTTTTATGTTCTCCCTGATTACCTGATAATTAACTCTATCCTTTGCAGTGCACATAAACAAAAACCACAACAAAATCCATGCCCAAATACTGTATTTCAAATTCATTTCTTCTCCTAAATAAAATATTTATCATAAAAAATATTTAAAATTATTGTAAAAACCTATAAAAAGCCTAAAAAATTACTATCTAAACTCAATAAAAATGACTCCTCATTTTTCACCATATCTCGTAAAAAATGATTTTTAGAACGGATGCATACTTTTTAAATCTATATAATTTTATTCCTTATGTCAATATTTTTTTATCATACTTTTTATTATTAGGTTTTGAAAAAGATTTTTCTTACCTTTAATATATCTTCAAATTCTTGATTCCTTAAAATAGATCTTAGAATATGAAGAAGTATATCCTCAATAAAATAAACTATCTGATAACCAGATTACATAAGGAGATAAATTTGAAAAGTACAATTGTTCTTATATTTATTGTATTGAGTCTATCTTATTTTCTGCAGCCTGTCAAAATACTTACTGTAATTGACCGAGACAGCAAAAAACCAATTGAAGGAGCTGTTGTCTACTTGAAAAAACATCGCTATGCTCTGCGCTCCGATGTAAACGGTCAGGTGATGCTTCCAGCAAAAAACGGTTCTGCAAATATAACCATCCAGGCAAAAAATTATCACTCCCGAGAGTTAAATCTTGTTTCTCTTCCAGATACTCGGATAGTGAAATTGCGCTATGATTCCACTCTGGTTAATCCAGTAGAAAAAAAATTTCAATTTACCAGGCAAGATACCTTGCAGGGCAAGTATGGTCCCTACCGGTCCAATAATGATTTACTTCACTATGATCTACAGATAAAAATTGATGTGGAAAACAAAAAATTAATTGGAAAGAACACTATCACCTTTACCATGCTCCGGGACAGCAAAACCATTCAGATTGACCTTTTTAAAAATATGAAAGTGGATCAAATTGTATTTAATCAAAAAAAGCTTGATTTTAAACGGGAATACAATGCAGTATTTATTTCCTTTCCCCATAATTTGAAAAAGGGTGAAACCTACAGTATTAATTTTTTCTATTCCGGATATCCTTTAGCAAGGGGCCGATTTGGTGGTTTAGTTTTTCAGCAGGATTCTCTAGGAAATCCCTGGATATACACAGCCTGTCAGGGAATCGGTTCCAGTATGTGGTGGCCCAGTAAAGATCAACACTTGGACGAAGTAAAAAATATGTCATTGCACTTCTTGGTTCCTTCTGAACTAACTGCAGTATCAAATGGCAAATTTATGGGAAAAGAGGAACAAGTAAATGGTTTTACTCAGTACAACTGGAAAGTGCACTACCCTATAAATAACTACTGTGTCTCGGTTAATGTAGGTAAATATACTCACTTTTCTGACCTACTGAATGATCTTAGTCTGGATTACTATGTCCTCCCCTATCATCAAAAAAAAGCAAAAAAACAATTTCAGCAGGTGAAGCCCATGCTAAAGTGCTATCAGCAACACTTTGGGGAATACTCCTTTAAAAAAGATGGATACAAATTGGTGGAAGTACCTTATTCAGGTATGGAACATCAGAGTGCGGTTACCTATGGTAATCTTTTCAAGAATGGATATATGGGTCGTGATTGGACTGGAGTGGGAATCAGTACCAAATTTGATTTTATTATAATTCATGAAAGTGCCCATGAGTGGTTCGGTAACAGTGTTACCTGCGGGGATTACTCTGATGCCTGGATTCATGAGGGATTTGGTACCTATATGGAAGCTGTGTATGTGGAGTGTCAATTCGGGTATAAAGCAGCTATTTCCTATCTTAATGGTTACAAGAGTAAAGTTAGTAACAAAACTCCTATTATCGGACCTCCAGGAGTCAATCACTGGCCCACCCAGGATATCTATTTTAAAGGAGCCCTGTTTTTAAACACTCTGCGACATGTAGTGAATGATGATCAGACCTGGTGGGCAATGCTGAAAGCACTTCATCAACGGTTCAAATATCAATCAATCTATACTACAGATGTATTAAATTTTTTTAATGAATTTCTGGACCAAGACCTCAAGCCTCTGTTTGATCAATACCTTTATCATACCCAGCTTCCTGTACTTGAGCTCAAATATGAACAAAATAAAGTAAAGTATCGCTGGAAAACAGCAGTAGAACATCTCTCCATGCCTGTAAAAATTCAGGAAAATGACACCTCCTTTTTTATCCATCCCCAGGCTGAATGGCAGAGCACATCATTAAATTCCGAGCATGATAAGTGGAAGGTTGCAACAGATTTATTTTATATTGAAGTTGAGGTAATAGAGTAGTTTCCCTGTTCGGCAATCCTCTCCCTAATTATACCAAAATTGTAATTCCTGGATGAGATACATTAAATCGACAATAATTTAATTAGTATAAATAAAATGATAGAATTAATTGAGGCAAGAACAGAGCAGGATATAGCCGCAGCCCGAAAACTCTTCCAGGAATACACTGACAGTCTGGGTATTGATCTAACCTTTCAGAATTATGAACAGGAACTGGAACAAATAGAAACCATATACCAGCCGCCTTCAGGATCACTTATTCTAATAAAATATAAGGATTCATTTGTAGGTTGTGTTGGGTTAAAAAAACTTGATAAACCGAATTGTGAAATGAAAAGACTTTACCTTACACCCAAGATTAGAGGTAAAGGACTGGGAAAAATTCTTTGTGAGAAAATTATTGAAAAAACAAAACAATTCGGCTACAAGCGAATAAGACTGGACACTCTTCCTTCTATGACTGCTGCTCGAGCCCTGTACAGAAACCTTGGTTTTCACCCTATTAAGCCTTACTACCACAATCCCATTCCGGGAACTATATATATGGAACTTATCTTAGAATAACCTCTCCAAATTATCAACTAAGGCCGCCAAACAGCTATACTGTTCACAGTTTCCAGAATAATCAAAAAATCTATACAATTGACTTTTATCAATTTTAATTTTTATAACGCATGGGCTGAAATTTCCAGTAGGTCAAAGACCGCCATATCCACTCAGCAGGTCCAAAACGAAAATACCGCAGCCAGATAGGAGAGATTATCAATTGCAATGTCCATATACCTATCACCATAAATAATTGGGTGATTCGCTCTGCTTGTCCAAACAAACCAAATCCATGACCATAGAAAATAAAAGTACAGATCAGGGTCTGGAGGAGATAATTAGACAACGCTAGTCTTCCCACTGCCTGAAGAGGTGTATTAGTTCCTTTTTGAACTATATATTTAGATATAAGCATTATCAGTCCGATATACCCCAATGCTACTAACAAACTGCCCCAGTAGTTAAACTGAGAACCCAAAAACATGGAATATTTCAAAGACCAGCTTGATGCAAAATTGCTTATAATGCCATAAATAACCAACGGCAAACCAATGCCAAATCCAATACTCATGAGTGCAAGGTAAAATCCTTTTGATTGTTTTGCTGTAACCACACCCCACTTATACAAGGCCATTCCCAGCAGCATTAATCCTCCCACCCTCCATCCTGTCCAGATCAAAAAAATAAAGGTCTGAAAGTTTAATGAAGAGGGTACTCGGTAAGTCATTTGCATGAGCCATCCCCCTCTATAGGCTGCAAGTTCTCTGGCAACCTGTTCTGGTCCTGGATTCCAAGATCCCATCAAACCTTCAATCGCTTCTGGAGGCCAGCTGGACATAGTCAATCCACTCAGGATATAAAAAATTGAAGATATAGAAAATATGATCAATCCCAATGTCAATAAAGTTCCGGGCTTTAGTTTTCGAAATAGATAGGCGATCAGGGCACACACAGCATAGGGAACCAGAATATCACCATGCCAAAAAACATAGGCATGGATTAATCCTATGACTAAAAGCCAGAATATGCGGCGATAGTGAATCCCAGCTGGTTTAAATCCCCGGGATTCAATACGGCTGGTAAATAAAACTATTCCGGCACCAAACAAAATTGAAAATAAAGATATAAATTTTTGTTCAGCTAGGGCATGACTTAAAATCCAGATCCATTTATTAATACCAGTAAGATCCCCATAAGCTGTGGGATTTAAATAGGCCGCCTCGATCATGGAAAAACTTTGGATATTAATAAGCAAAATACCAAGAACAGCAAAACCACGCAACATATCCAAGGAAAGGTACCGTTCTCCTGAAGCAATTGGTGCTGGTATATTTCTACTGGTCATTATTCTCCTCCTTCATACTTTTTAAAATTATCTTTTCAAAGTCTTCAGAAATAATAGTAAAGGTCTCGATTTTACCTACATTTTGTCTATCTTGAAATCACTTACCCTTTAATAAGATAACATGTATGCTCTTTTTAAGTTAATAGGTGCTATGCTTACTTTGGGTTATCTTTAGACAGATTCATATCAATAGACAAATATCCCTTACTTTTTAATAAATATTTGATACATCCTAATTATTAAAAAATGAAACATAATATCCAAAGATTTGATTACTATTTTAACCTTAATTCGGAGTGGTCCCTTTAGTTCTAATCCTTGTAAATGGTAGCTACGCCTTTACTTCCATTTAAGAAACCAGTGTCTGCACACGCTTTAGTTCATCCTCTGCATCTGTGATCAATTCAGTCATAATCTCCTGTACTGACAAAACCTTATCCACCAATCCAACTGATTGGCCCGCCATAAGTGATCCCTGGTCAATATCACCGTCAATAACTGCATCACGTAAACGACCCATCCAAAACTTCTCCACTTGTTCCTGAGCTTCTGCTCGATGGATAGTTCCCTTATCAATTTGGTTGATAAGCTTCAATTGAAGTCTGCCAAAATCATCTGTACTGCAGTTTCGAAGTGCTCTCACTGCTACCACAGGAAGGCGGCTGTCAAATTGAGGAGTTGATACTGCATTACGCGCCTTGGCCTTGATAAATGCTTCTTTGAAGCGATCATGGGCACAACTTTCCTTGGCCATGGCGAATCGTGTACCTAACTGTATACCGGATGCACCCATAAGCAACATGTGAGCACACATTCTTCCTGTGGCAATACCGCCCGCTGCAAAAACAGGGATATCCGGCATCTTGAACAGCACCTGTTGAAGCAGTATGATAAGGGTTACATGACCTACATGACCACCTGCTTCCATTCCTTCCAGAATTAAAGCATCTGCTCCAAATTTCATCATACGCTGCGCTATAGACTCAGTTGATGCAAAGCAAAGTATCTTTGCACCCGTTTCTTTGGCAAACTGGACTTCAGAATGTTTAGGGAAACTACCGGCAAAAACAACAAAGGGTAGCTTCAGATCCTTAACCAGCTTCAAATGATCTTTATAAGCAGGAGCAATGGTGATTAGATTAACTCCAAATGGTTTATCAGTGAGTTTTCGTGTCTCTCTGATTTGTTTTTCCAGAATTTTCGGGGGGGTATTTCCTCCGGCCAGACAGGCAAAACCACCTGCATTACAAACAGATGCAACCAGTTTGGGATCACTTACCCAGGTCATAGCACCACAGATCAGGGGATATCTTACCCCTAAAAAAGTACGCCCCTTATAAGAAAGTTTGTCTAAAAGCTCTGTTTTCATATCTCATTCTCCCCAATATCAACCTATAAACTTAGCAATGTTTATAAGACATATACTGAAAAGACTTGTTCTACTTGTACCATTTATCACATCTTACAAAATTTATGATTTCTTTAACTCATAAAAAATAATGATAAAACAAGATAGTATCAAGAAATAAAATCAAATTTCAGGAATCTAAAAAATTAGATGAGAATTTAGTTTTATTAAACTCATCCTAAACAGGATTATCCAAAAAATGCTTTAATATCCTTTTCTTGGTAAGAAAAAGATTTAGGATGAATTTTATGGTGGGAAAAAAGTCCTTACCTTTAGGATGTAAAGGACTTAGACATGAAAACATTAACCTGCAAAATTAAAAAAATCCTTTAGGGACTTTATTATAAATCTTGCAATAATTTAAAAATCTTCTTATTTTCTAAAAGTACACAAAATTATCCATTAAATTTTACTTATAAAAAGGAATGGATGAAAAAAAATATCTAATAAAATTTGTCATAATAATCACTCTGGCCATTCTATTACCTATAATCACCTACACCACATACTCGTTCATGCAAAAAAACAAAGATGAACAGCTCATCCAACAAATATATAACCAACAACTGGAAAGCATTCTCTTTTCTGTCAACCAGTACTGCTGGGCTGGTGAAAATTTTCCCATGGAGACTGTATGGTGTGGGCTAAGTTAGATTTCAATGAATCAGATTGGGATTCCCTCATGGTTACCTGTTTCTGGGAGCACCAAGGATATCTTGACTTGGATGGATTTGCCTGGTACCGGAAAAATCTGGTTATCAACCGTAGCCTGGAAACTGAATCCCTGGTTTTAGCTACCGGAAAAATCAACGATGTAGATGAAGTCTACTTTAACGGTGTTTTTATTAGCAGGACAGGGTTCATAACACCTCTGAAAGCTGAAATTCCTGGTATCAACACCTGGCGTATGGAGCGTTTCTATGAAATCCCGACCAAACTGATTCACTGGGATAGGCAGAATGTCATCGCCATACGGATCTATGATTACCTGAGGATTGGGAGTATCTGGTACAGCCACTTGGGATTAACCACAAAGAAAGCATATGCAAGATATTTAAAGACAAATAAAAGATGAGATATCAATAGGAGAATAATCATGATCAGTAAAGCCTATTATGCAATAATTATCTGCTCAGTATGTTTAAGCATATTAATATCAAGAAATGGAAATTGCCAGTCATCCCATCTTTTCCAGGGTATAACTGATAAAAAAATTCTTCCCCTGTTGAAATACCTTCCCCATACCTATGGCGGCATGAATGTGCCTGCCCTAGATGGACGTCTGCTGTATGATCTTATTATTAATAAGGGCTATAAGCGGGGTCTGGAAATCGGCACCTCTAACGGCTATTCCAGTCTCTGGGTAGGTCTGGCCTTCAAAAAAACCGGAGGAACATTGATTACCCTGGAGATCGAACCTAAGAGAGCCAAAGAGGCTCAGGTTAATTTTAAGAAAGCCGATTTAGATAAAGTAATTGATTCCCGAATTTGCGATGCTTTCAAAGAAATACCTAAAATAGAGGGAGACTTCGATTTCATTTTCATTGATGCCTGGAAAAACGACTATCTCAAATTTTTCAACTTAATCCGTTCACGGATAAAACCCGGAGGTGTGATTACCGCGCATAATGTAAGCAACGCCCGTTATGAAATGGCAGACTTTCTTGATGAAATTAAATCAGACTCCACTTTTACTACTACAATCAACAGAACTAGTTCTGCTGGCGTTTCCTTAAGCTTTAAAAAAAGGAAATAATATGTCCATTAATAACAAGCAGTGTGAAAACGGATTAAAGCGGAAACTGGGTTCCTTTCCACTGACCAACATTGTTATTGCCAACATGATCGGCACTGGTATTTTCACTACTTCAGGTCTCCTCATGCAGAACCTCAATCATCCCCTTCTGATGATTGGTCTGTGGGTTGTAGCCGGTATCATTGCCCTCAGCGGTGCCTTCTGTTATGGGCAATTAGGCGCTACCTTTCCTCAGGCTGGCGGTGAGTATGTATTCCTTTCACGCTTGTATCATCCAATCTATGGATTTTTAACTGGCTGGGTTTCTTTTATCGTTGGTTTTTCAGCGCCTATTGCTGCTTCCAGCATCGCCTCCAGTGTTTATTTTTTGCAAGCCTGTCCCCAGCTTGTTGAGTGGGCCGGTAAACTCGGTATCAATCAGCCGGAACATATACAAAAGGTATTATCCCTCACAATTATCATAATCTTCACTGCCGTACATTTAGGCGGTGTGCGTTTTGGTGCCAAAATCCAGAATGGATTAACCCTGTTGAAAATCATCATTATCGTCTGTCTTTTGATATCTGGATTTTCTCTCGGTCATGGAGACCTGTCCCATTTTACTGAAAGCAAATCATTTACTTTGGACCTTTCAGGTTGGAAAGCCATAGGTCTATCCCTCATGTGGATTTTTTTTGCATTCAGCGGCTGGAACGCTGCTACCTATATCGGATCAGAGATCAGACAACCTCGCAGAAACATTCCCTTAGCACTCATACTGGGAACAGTAACAGTTACGATTCTTTATGTTGGTCTGAATATACTATACGTTTATGCAGTACCGCCAGGTCAGATGCAAGGAGTTATTACCATTGGTGCACTGACTGTAAAACATCTGTTTGGATCTTCTATGGAAGCGGTCTTTTCCCTGTTCATTTCTTTTGCACTTCTCTCTTCCATAAGTGCTTACATCTTTCTCGGTCCCCGTATCTATTTTGCCATGGCTAGAGATGGCTATTTCTTCCGTTTTGCTGGAAAAATCAATCCTGTATCTCATGTCCCTTCTCTCTCAATCCTGATTCAAGGTATGCTTGCCAGCGTGATGGTTCTTAGCGGCACTTTTGATCAGATTCTTACCTACATGGGATTTTCTTTAGGAATTTTTCCCATTCTAACAGTACTATCTGTATTTAGACTGAACAAAAAAGACAGCGAAAAATCCCCCCTTCCCGGATACCCTATCCCACCCTTACTTTTTGCTGTCATCAGTGTTATTACTCTTGTTCTGGCTTTTCTGGAGCGGCCCTTGGAATCTTCTATTGCTCTGACTGTTATTCTTGCTGGTACACCAGCCTATCTGTTTTTCAAAAAAAAAAATGAAAAAGTAATAGAAACGATCAAAAAAAATATCTAAGAAAGACAATAACAAAAACATTATCACTACCTTGGAGAACCCTTATAATGAAAAAACAATCTAAAACCAAAATTTACCAAACACTGCTTATTATTCTGCTAGCTCTTATTTTCACTATAGGACTCACTTTTGCCTCAGTGGAGCTTCCCAAACTGGCGGATAAACTACTGCATGAAAAAATTGATTTTCTGGATGTGGCTACTGGACAGGATGAGTTGACCGATCATAAAACAGAGCTTTTTCTCAGTCATTACCACATCCGTTTAATTGGCTATCTCAGTCTTGGACTCATTCTTGCTTTGATTATTACCGGTTTTTTTTTGGAAAAGCAGGGACTGGCTTCGGCAGGAGCCATTATTCTCTTTCTACCTGTGTTCGGTCATTTTGCTGCCACCATGTTCTTTTTGGGTGGCCTGGCCTTTCTGCGCTTTCTCTGGTTACCATTTCTGGACATATCGTTTAATATAATGCGTCTGGGGGACATTGTGCTCCTCCCCTATAACTGGATTCTGGATGGTGCTTCTCTCATCGGCCTTAATCTTTGGAAGGAACTGCCCTTTGTTATAACCGGTCTAGGACTCTTTATCTTTCTTCTTGGTGTTTTAGCCTGGATGTACGGCAGAGTGCGGAATAAATCCGTGACTGATTTCTGGATTTACCGTTTATCTCGTCATCCCCAGTACTTAGGCTGGATCATCTGGAGTTACGGTGTCCTCTTCCTTCCCGGCGCCAGCATGAAACGGTATGTGGATGTTGCCAATACTCTTCCCTGGCTGCTGGCAACCATGCTGATCATGGCTGTGGCTATGCTGGAAGAGCGGAAAATGCAGAAAGAGCATGGAGAATCTTACACATCTTTTCGGAACAAGACTCCCTTTCTTTTTCCCTTTCCCCGTTTTATCCGAAAATTATTCTCTTTGCCACTAAAAATTATTTTTAAAAAGGAGTATCCTGATCAAAAAAGAGAAATCCTATCAGTTATCGCCTTCTATACTTTTCTCTGCCTGCTTATTTCAGCTTTCAGCAGTGGATTAATCCGACTGTCGGGAAAAAAGGGTGCATCTGAACAGCATATTAACAAGCTGGTTTATACCATTAAAACTGCAAAACACCGGGGGGAAATGAGGAAAGCTGCTGCGACTCTATCAGAAATCAATGGTCCGGCTGTAGATTCTCTCATAGTGCTGCTTGGTCACCAGAATGTATTTGTCCGCTGGTACTGTGCCGATGCCCTGGGATCCGTAAAGTCAGAGAAAATAGTTCAGCCTCTTCTAAAACTCCTGGACGATCCGGATCAAACTGTACGCCGGGTGGCCACCGGGTCTTTAGGAAATAGTGGATCCTCAAAAGCTGTACAGCCTTTGATAGATGCACTCCATGATCCGGCAAAGGGGATAGAGAGTGCTGCTGCCCGCTCCCTGGGAATCCTGAATTCACAGCAAGCAATACAACCTTTGATTGAAGCCCTGCAGAGTGAAAATCAAGCAACATCAGGTTGGGCCGCCTGGGCTCTGGGAGAAATGAGAGCCAAAGAAACGATTGAACCACTGATTCGTTGTTTAGAGGAGTGGGAAGATTATGATTATTATAAGGTAGGGATGGCATTAAAAAAATTAGGTTCGAATCGTTCTATTGATGTCTTCATTGCCGGACTGCATAGAGGTCCCTGGTGGATGCAGACCGCCTGTGCCACTGCTCTGGGGGAAAGCCAATCAGAAAAGGCCATAGATCCGCTTATCACTGCCCTGAAAGAAGGCCAGGAGCAACTGCGGCGAGCCGCTGTTTTTGCTCTGTCATCCTATCAATCAGAAAAAACTGTAAAAGCACTGCAATCAGCACAATCGGATGAAGACTGGGAAGTGCGACTTTATGCAGAGGAGGCATTAAAAAATATAAGCATTAGTAAGCCGAAAGGAAATTAAAAAAACACTAATAGGAAAAAAATTCAATAAACATTATATATAATTCACCCCATTCTATACTCTCTGTATCTTAATACTTGTATTGTTTCTATGTACAGAACCTTATGAAACAGGGAATCATTCCGTTTGTATTCGAATGTTAAATTAAAAAATAGTTTATACTTCAATCCCTAAAAAGACACGAAGAACAAAACCAATTCCAAAACTTAATCCTGCAACACCCAAACTCAAAACTACCATTTCAAGGAATCGATTCTTAAAATTTACACTTTTGGCAACTGAAACATAGTAATTGTAAAATGCAATAATTACAACTGCTAAGATAATACTGCAAGCAAGAGAGATATAAAAATTTTTAAATATAAAGAAGGGTAGGATAAGAATTAATACAGTTATCAGATAGGTTACTCCTGTGTAAATGGAAGCTCTGAATGGATTTTTATCAGACTGTTCAGCCTTAGTAGAGATATATCCCGAAGCACCCATGGAAAGAGCAGCAGCAATGCCAGTAACAGTAGCAGAAAGAACGATAAGACGGGAATTTTGTAGTGCAAGAGTTAATCCGGCTAAAGCTCCAGTAAGCTCCACCAGGGCATCATTAAGTCCGAGTACAATAGAACTGATATACTGCAGTCTTTCCTCCTGAAGCATGGCTGTTAAAGACTCCTCGTGTTCTTCTTCATCGCGGATAATCTTTTCTGCCTCAGGTATTGACTCCTTCAGGTTATTATACTCATCCTGTGCAATTTCCTCACCTCTTTCCATAAGTTTTATGCTAAAAGTAAAACCAAATATCCGGCTGATTAAACAGTACTTCCATATCATCCACTTTTTGGGTTTTACATCCTGACCAGTATAAGAATGCCATGCTTGATAATGACTGTATTCCTCTTCAGCAATTGTATCTATCACTTTTTTATTGTGAGCAGACTTCAATCTTTTTGCTAATCGTTTATAAATATAATATTCAGTTATTTCATTTCTCTGATAGATGAGCAATCTATCTTGTAATGTCTTCCTTATCTCCATACAATTATTCTCCTATTAAAAATGATAGCATAATAAATTTCTACAAAATTCTGTATTTTGAATACTCAGAAATCAATTCCCAAAAATCATCGATTTTTTCTTTGCATACAAACTGACAGCCAGTAGTACAAAACTCCAACTTAAGTATCTTTCAATCTTATCTAAAATATACTCCACACTACTAGAGAAAACAAGGAAAATTAGGATCAGCTTAATGCTGTATTCTTTTTAGAATATAGTATAAATTTTAGATATCAATCATTTTTTAGGAATATGAAATGATCGATTTTTTATTTATCTATTGAAATACTACATTTTTTGTATTAATTTACGACCATGGATAAAAATTCCTTTTTAATTAAAAATTACATCTATTAAAATTATTATATTGAATATGAATAAAAATACTAATAATTTGGAGTTATAAATGAATACATCAAAAAAAATAATACTATTTTTCATCCTATTACATATACTATGTTCTGTTTTATTTATATTCATTACAGGCGATAATTTTAAATATTGGGATGAAAAAGATTATCATACTATCTCTTCCAATATTATTGAAAAAGGGAAATTTTCAAGATATGGTGATGTAAATAATGCCTGCAGACCACCGGGATATCCTTTTTTCTTGGCTACATTAATGATACTATCAAAGAATGTAATCTTTATTAAATTAATTCAACTATGTTTATATTATTTAAGTGCTTTTCTAATTTATAAAATAACCTTTCTTATAAGACATAACCATAATATCTCTTTATTATCCTCAGTCCTTTTCTTGCTATATCCTTCTATTTTATATATAGTAAATACATTATATCCACAAATATTATATATGTTTTTATTTTTATTATTAATGTATTTACTGCTTTTAAAATCAAAGTCTATATATATTTATTCAATTATTGGAATAATAAATGGTTTCCTCATATTTGTAATACCTATTCATATATTGTTTCTGCCAATAATTATATTTTTAATATGGAAACTAAATAATAAATCCAATCTCTATAAATCAATTATTGTTTTTCTCCTTACAATCATAGTATTACTTCCCTGGTCATGGAGAAACTATAAGATCTTCCAGGAATTTGTTTTTATTTCTACTAATGGTGGCCAAAATTTATTATGTGGAAATAGCCCAAAAACAAAACCAAATTCCGGTACTACGACAAATATATCAGAATATATTGATGAAAATGTTATAAAAAACTTAAATCAAGCTAAACTCGACAGATACTATCGAGAAAAAGCATTATCTTTTATCAAACAAAAACCATTACATTATATTGGTCTATATTTTAAAAAATTCTTAAATTATTTTAACTATCAAAATAATTTAACTACTAAAAACCAATCAACTATTGAAAATCCTTCAACAAAATTAAAATTTATTGTAATCGCTGTTACCTGGTTTCCTATTCTATTTTTATCAATATTTGGATTCATCATTAAAGAGATAAGAAAAAATACTACTAATATTTACTTAATATTAGTATTTGTATTCAGCGGTTTATTTTATTCGATATTTTTTACCAGAATCAGGTTCAGATCACCCTATGTTCCATTTTTGATTATTATTGCTTCTCAGACAATTTTTTTCTTATATAATAGATTAAAATATAAAGGAGAGTAAAGTAAAATAAATAACCCAACTCTCCTCTTAACAAATCTGATATTACTTGCAGAGCTTACTACACAAAAAAACACCATATCCACTTCAGGCAATTCTATATACTTTATAAATCCTCTTCTGTTCTCCATTACCAAAGATAACATTAGTCAAACTTTTTATACTCTCTTATTCATTTGGTATTAACATAGTAATCCCAAAATAGTAATTATTATCTCGATGCAATTGTTCCAATTCCTAATATTACTACAAATATCAAGATATAAAATACTATTGCAATCCCCATCCAGATTAATGAAGCTTTTGCCCAGTTTGCTTTGCTAGGATTAGTTTCACTGCTAAAGCCCCATACAAATAACATAATAACGTTCACTAATGGAATCATTGTAATAAAAATTGTTAATATCCAATCTCCTAATGATACTGGCCCAGGTGTTTTTTGTTGAGCACTCATAGTTACCTCCATAATCTTTCATTTGTTCTTCTTTTCACCAATAAATTTAAAAAACATTGCTATTTTTGAATTCCAAGTTGATCAAATATAAAAGTATACTCAAGTGCTGTCCGTTTATATCGTTTAAATCTGCCTGATGATCCACCATGACCAGATTCCATGTCAATATCCATAATTAAACAATTATCATCAGTTTTCATATCACGCAGTTTTGCTACCCATTTGGTGGGTTCAAAATACTGAACCTGAGAATCGTGAAGGCCGGTTGTTACTAACATGGCCGGATAATCCTGTGCTTTTACATTATCATAAGGTGAATAGGAAAGCATATATTTATAGTACTCCTTGTTCTTTGGATTTCCCCACTCATCAAATTCACTGGTTGTAAGGGGGATAGACTCATCCAGCATGGTAGTCACAACATCAACCCAGGGAACCAAAGCTAGAACTCCTTTGAAAAGATCAGGTCTCATATTTACAACCGCACCCATGAGCAGTCCTCCTGCACTCCCACCCATAGCAAATAACTTATCAGGATTGGTATACTTCTTCTCAATTAGATACTCTGCACAATCTATAAAATCTGTAAAAGTATTTTTTTTCTGCAACAGCTTTCCATCTTCATACCAATACCTCCCCATTTCAGAACCTCCCCGAATATGGGCAATTGCATACACAAATCCACGGTTAAGAAGAGATAGACGAGTTGAACTAAAAAAAGGATCCCTACTGGCTCCGTAGGATCCATATCCATACAAAAGACAGGGATTCTGAGAATCCTTACTAATCCCTTTTTTATAAACAAGAGACACAGGAATACTGGTGCCATCATCTGCAGTTGCCCATAATCTTTCTGCTGTATAATCAGAGGGATTGAATTTGCCTACTACTTCCTCTTGTTTTAAAAGCTTTTTCTCTTCGGTACTCATATTATAATCATAGGTAGTCTGTGGAGTGGTAAGAGAAGAATAAATGAATCGAAGTATATTTGTATCAAATTCCCTATTATTAGATGCATAGGTTACATACACATCCTCATCAAAATTAAGGTAATAATCCTTACTGTTTCTTTGACCGATTACTCTTATTTGGCGGAGACCATCTTTTCGTTCACTAATGACCAGATAATCCTTAAATACATCTATTTCATTCAGGAGAACATCTTTTCTCTGTGGAATAACTTCTCTCCAATGTTTCTTTTCAGTTTTGACAATCCCAGTTTCCATCAAACGAAAATTTTTTGCTTTCCAGTTGGTATGAACATAGAATTTATCTTCAAAATGATAAATAGAATATTCATGATCCGGTTCACGCTTTTGAAATACTTTAAATGTTCCATAAGGATCATCTGCCTTTAGAATTCTCATTTCAGTAGAGAGGGTGCTGTAAGAACCAATAGTAATATACTTATCTGATTTTGTTTTTTCCACATAGGTGTTGAAAGTATTATCTTTCTCATGCCATATCTCAACATCTTGAGAAGGATCTGTTCCCAGAATATGGCGCATAACTTTATGTGGTCTCAGGGTACTGTCTTTTACAACATAAAAAATGGTTTTATTATCATTTGCCCAGGTTGCACTACCAGAAGTATTGGAGATCTTATCAGATAAAATCTTTTCTGTCTGAAGATCTTTAAAATGGATGGTATATCTCCTTCTGCTTACAGTATCAATCCCAAAAGCCAGGTAACGATTATTACTGCTGACACTAAGCCCCCTAACCTGGTAAAAAGAATATCCTTTGGCCATATCAGGTACATTGAGCATAATCTCCTCTTCTGAATCTACACTTTCTTTCTTGCGGGTATGGATTGGATATTCTTCTCCCTTATCATACCGATAGTAGTAATAGTACCCATTATCCAGGTAAGGTACTGATCTATCAGTCTGTTTAATTCTCCCTACTATCTCTTTATAAAGTTTATCCCGCAGTTTTTCGGTATGCTGCATCATTTTATCCTTATATTCATTTTCAGCCTTAAGGTAATCAATGACTTTGGGATTTTCCCGCTGATTGAGCCAAAAGTAATTATCAACTCTGGTATCCCCGTGAATAGTTAAAGTTTCAGGAATTTTTTCAACATCTGGGGGTTCTACCTTTTCAGTTGATCTTTTGGTTGAACAACTAAAAATCAATACTGTGAATAGAAAAAATAGTAGAGCACATTTTCTCTTTTCATAGAAAAAATCATTTTTTTTCATTTTTACCTCCCTTAACTCTTTTAGATTAAAGATTATTGATTTCCTCTAAACAAAAATTCTATAAATATCAATAGGTACAAAATGGTTTTTTATAAAATAAAACTTAATTATAATTTAGCTCAGCCTTATCTGTGCACTCTGCATTAAATAAATATTTTTACATTTTTATATTACAGTTATTCCAGGCAAAAAAACATCATTATTGAATTACTGCATTAAACAGCAGTTTAAAAGTTCCATCCGTCTGAGCTCTATGCTGTGTCCTGAATCCGATAATTACTATGCGTCCTTTGCCATATTCTGCACAGATCATTCCCACCTTTTTGGCAAGTTTATCTTCTCCTATCAACCATCCGCTCTTAAGCAAATTTTCGTCAGCGTAGCGTACAATCGTCTTGTATTTATGATTATTTCTGTTTGGTATAACCTCAAAAGCAGGACTGTTGCGGAAAACAACCAGCCCCTTATCCGGCATACCAAAGGCAAGAGGATCTTTATTGTCAAATGTAACTCTCACTGTTGAGCCCGGACAGAAAAACTCAGTCTGCTCATATTTGTCCATCACATTTTTAATTTTGAGGTCAAACTCTTCTAATGCATATTTATATGATTCTCCAAATGTAACTAGAGTTCCTCCGCTTCTGACAAATCCTTTCAGATGTTCAATTCCCTTTTCTCCTATTCCACTTTTATACTTTTCCGGATAATCAGTTGACATCCATTGTTTGTATCGCTCCGGAATATCTCCGGTAATCATTCCCGGGGGATCACTGGGTAAAATGATCACATCCCATTTTTTCTTTAAATTATTCTTCTTGATCTCAGCGTCCCGCAAGGATTCATAGGGAAAGCTAAAATGCTCTAAAAGCAAACGGGTCCACCCTTCATCCATATTACCACCCCAGTAACGTCTATACATACCAAGGCGCCCTCGTCTTACAGTATGAATTCCTGTTTCAGGAATCTCTTCCAGAGCTTTAAAATCGACTCCTGTCTTATGAGCTACTTCTGAAAAAATTTTTTCAAATCCTTCTAAAACTATAAAATCGCCCGGATTATAACCTTGATATGACTTATCCAATCTCTTAACCTCTATACCCTTATCAAGAAGCAGATTGACCGCTTTATAACTGTTATTACATCTTCCCTTAAGAATATATCCTTTACCTCCGGAAAATACTTTGCCGGTTATCTCTTCTGCTTGATGCAAAATGGTGAAATTATCCCTGCCATTATAGTTAACCGGTACTGCATTCACTCCCATAAATTCATTCATGGTATGGGTGGCAAGATCATAGGGACGCAGGGGTGCGCCGTCTCTACTGTGGGTCCAAAGATTATCAGCATAATGTGTTTCCATAAGCAGATTCCTGATAAGTCCCATCTTGGGCTGAGCCAGTGATATGAGATAAGAATCCTTGGTATAGGTCCTGCCATTAACTGAGAAACTTTGTTGAGCCTTTTTTACCTCAATACCTGACTTCATGAGAATGTTAATCATCTTAACAGTAGTGAGATAATCATGCTGTTCTGTTGGAATTACAACTGCATTACATTCTCCTTTAGCGCCTCTTTCTGTCTGATGTTTGGCCTTAAGATATGCATTCCTAAGTACTGTCTCTCTGTTTTTTGCTGCCAGATCCAGCAGTGCCCAGGCTGAAATCTTTTTTTGTTTTAGAATATCGGAAAGACACCACCATCCTCCAGGCCAGGGGCTGGGAAAGGTAGACTGAGGTTCATATTCCGGGAACTGCCGGCTCTCTCCTTTAAGCTGTTCCGGATGAATATACAACGGGGTTGCCAGTTCTGCACTGGCAGATTCAGTGAGCATGCCAGCAATGTTATGAAAAGGAGTAATCCAGTGCCAACCGAAATGTCCCCAACCTGGAAACATAGCTGCATTTATGACTCCCTTTATTCCCGCTTCCTCAAGTTTGTAGGCAATATGAGATCCATACCAGCTTATCTCCCGCCAAATAAGAGGATCTGCATAAGGACGGATAGGCTCACAATAAGGGGGAACATAAAAACGGGCTCCATAACTTCCCATCTGATGGTGATCAATATAAGCCTGGGGAGGCCAGTCAACATACATCAGTTTAGCTGCATATTTTGATTCCTGCAAATTCAGATAATCACCGTCTCTGTTATTGTCATGCCCGGCATATTTATGATACAGCCAGGGCAGACTTAATCCTTCATACTTGGTTCCCACAGTCTCTCTGTACCAGTCGGTTACCATAATCTGTCCATCGGGATTAAAACAGGGGATCATAAAAAATAAAACATTATCTAGGATTCTCTGGGTTTCTACATCTTTTTTGGAAAGAAGATCATAGGTCAGTTCCGGGGTCATCTGAGTTCCCCCCACCTCTGTAGCATGTAATCCCATGGATTGACAGATTACTACTTTACCCTCACCAATATACGCTTCGATTATCTCTTTAGGAACATTCCGGGGATCACTGATTATTTTATTGATTTTCTGTAAACGATCCAGATCAGCTAGATTTTCTGGGGAGGAAATAACCAGTACCAGAAAAGGATTTCCCATGGTTGAGGGCCCCATGTTTATTACCTTCATCCTCTTACTCTCTTTTTCCAGCTGATAAAAATAATCAACTATTCTGTCCCACCTGGCTAGTTTCCGATCAGCACCCGGGGCAAATCCAAAGAAATGCTTGGGGCTGGTAATGTTCTCCTGAGCTGAAACTAAAGTGAAACAACTTAACATTAAACTTATTAATAGAATGAAAATCAGCATTGAATCTAAAATTTTAGCTTTTGGTTTCATACAATCCTCCCAAGAAATGTCCTGGTTACATTCTTTTATCTTATGAATGAAAATATATCAAAGATAACTTAAGATACAGATAATTGAAAACATTCATACTAAAAAATGAATGATCCTTATTTTTTAAAATTTTCTCTAATAAAAACATAATTCCTATTTTTAAAAATATACTAAAGACGGTATATTCATACAACCATTCTGGATCAAGATTTAGATAAGTTTTTAAAAAAATCTGGTATTAGGTTTCTGATGTTTTATACTGTTCCAGGTTCTGTTCCCATTCCTTTTTAATTGTGTCCATAATTGACATAAATCTATGGTCGTCTCTCAGGTTATTGTAATTTGGGTCATTTACAAGCCATAAATACTCTTTATATCCAAACTCATGTGCTTTCTCAATCCATTGAACAGCCAGACCTTTTCTATCAATAAGAGCATAGACTGCTGCTACAGCGGTGGCAAGGGAAGCATTATTGTTAACATATGGTTTAACTTCCAGTTCAACCTCAGTGAGAGCTTGATCCTGATTACCTTTCTTGGCCTGGATCATTGCTGATACAGAATGAGAGAAAACACTGTACTGAGTACTGTTTAATCCCTTAAGAATTTCTTTTTCTGCCCTGTGTAAATCATTTTGATAAAAAAGTATTAACCCTAAAAATGAATGTAAAAAAAGTTTATGGGGATCACGGTTCAATCCCTGTTCAATGGTTTGAAAGCTGTCTTCATATTTTTTCAGTCCTATTTGAAGCATACTGAGACTTATCCTGGAGTCAATATCATCAGGATTCAAATCCAAAGCAGTTGAATAGACTTTAATACAGGGATTATACAGGCCATAGTAGATATAAACTTTTCCCAGACCAACCCAGGCCTCTCCCAGATTAGGGTTAACTTTAATAGCTTTACAGAAGTGTTGTTCTGCTTGTTTATAGTCCCCGAATTTAAGATATACTTTACCCTGAATGATATAGGGCTCCGCCGAATCACCTTTTTTTAATGCTTTCCTGTTAGTGTTCTGAGCCAGGTGCAACCAGACCAGGTTTCTATCCCATTCTTCATAGATAATTTGCAGATAACATCTGGCCAGACCGGTATAGGCCGGAACAAAACTTGAATCCTGTTTAAGAATATTTTTAAAGATTTTTACTGCCTTATCAGTATTTTCATGAGTATTTTTTTGGTACAGGGACAGAGCCTTTACATAGTCATTCATAAGTTCACTGGATAGGTTAGGGGAACCAGCAGATTCAGACACACTGTCCGTAGAGATGATCTCAGCCGGCAACTCCGCTGCAATTTTTTCAATTAATGAGAAAAAAGAATCAGTTTGACTTCTGTAATGTTTATTGAAGAGAGTGGAATCATTGTGTACATCTTGTACACTGACCGTTGTTTTGATAACACTTTCTTCTTTATGTACTTCTGTGAAAAGTACATAATCATCTTCCTCCTGACCTGAAGAAGAGGTTGATATGGTAGTTTTTAAAGATGTATTTTCTGCAATCTTGTTGAAAAGAATTTGGGTAAAAATTGAATCCAAAGGATCAGTGTTCGGAGTTGTAGAGGGTGTGATAGATCGTATAGCTAAGGATCGTGACCATTGCGGCCGATACAGTTCTACTTCTGCTTCTACTTTTTCACTGAGCAGTAAGGCTTCTTCGGTTTCAAGTTCTTTTTCAGGTTCCTTTTGTTTTTTTCCACAGGACATTAAACTAAGTAAAAGTACAAAAATAGTTATGGATATAATCAATTTTTTCATTAGACCCCCTATTAAAAAAAATTATTGTTACCTAAATAAAAAGTCATACTGTATTAATTCTTTAACCAAGAGATTCTGATTTATTAATCAAAAAAGCTAACTTCTATCTTCTAACTTCTGAGTATCCTGAACCTCAACCTCCAGAACTGTCCTGAATGTACCTATCCAATGATTTCTTCCATCACTTCTACATACCTATTCATCTCTTCTTTAGTTCTCTTTTCAGTAACAGCTATAAGCAGAGCATTATCAATATTATAGTCAAATCGTGAAAGATCAATACCAGGAAAGATTTTTTTCTCTCTCATTTGGAAGATTATTTTATCAGCTTTTATGGGTGTTTTTATGGGAAATTCTTTAAAAAAGGGATGTTTCTGCAAAAGCTCCACGCCATCAATTTCAGCTAGTTTTTCAGAAAGATAGTGAGCTTTTTGAAGTGAAAGTTTTGCTACTGCTGGTATTCCCTTTTTACCCATTATAGCCATATACACAGTTGCAGCCAAAGCGCATAATTGCTGGTTAGTACAGATAGAAGATGTAGCTTTGTCACGCCGAATATGCTGTTCCCGGGTTTGAAGTGTCAGAACAAATCCACGTCTTCCATCCTGATCTTCTGTTACAGCAGCAATACGACCAGGCATTTTTCTGATAAGAGATTTTTTTGCTGCAAATATTCCTAAATATGGACCACCTAAATTAAGATGATTTCCAAGTGATTGGCCTTCGCCGGTAACAATATCAGCATTATATTTTCCCGGTGGTTTTAGAATACCGAGTGAAATCGGATCAACAGAAATTGTATATAATCCTTTAACCTCATGTATTATTTTTTCCATATCTTCCAGGTTTTCTAAAAAACCGAAAAAATTGGGATTTTGCACCAGAAGACCAGCTGTGTTCTCATTGATAACATTTTTGAGTTGTTCTAGGTCAGTAAGATAATCAGAGATGTCTATCTCCTTTAAGTTTATACCGCTTCTTTTACAATAGGTTTTCACAACTTCTCTATAAAAGGGGTGAACACTTTTGGAGATAAGGATGTCTTCTCTTCTGGTATGATGTGCACTTAAAAGAGCTGCTTCTGCCAGAGCAGATGCACCATCATAAAGTGACGCATTGGCAACCTCCATTTCAGTCAGGTTGGCAATCATGGTTTGGTATTCATAAATTGCTTGAAGATTTCCCTGACTTACCTCTGGTTGATAGGGTGTATAGGCAGTATAAAACTCTGGTCTGGAAATAACATAATCAACAGCAGCAGGAATAAAATGATCGTAAGCCCCGCCTCCCAGGAAACAGGAATGTGTACCAGTATGTTTATTTTTTCCTGCTAATTCATGTAAAAGTTTGGTGACTTCTAATTCTGACAGGGATTCGGGAAGATCAAAATCACCTTTAAATCTTAATTTATCGGGTATTGCTTCCAAGAGCTCTTCAAAATCTGAAACTCCTATTGCCTCTAACATTTGTTTTCTGTTTTCTTCAGTGGATGGAATGAACGGCATACATATCTCCTCTTTATTGTGAATAACCTAATTAACTCACTAGAGAACTTAAATATAAAAAAAAAAAATTATTTTATCGAGAAATATTTTTATTTTTTTTAGAAAAATAAAAAATAATTTATTAGGATTGTCTACAATCAAAACCAACTGGATCAGATTAAGGCTAAAGGCATGCGTATTGTACAATTAATATCATTCTCCCCAGATCCATATCCATATTGTTATCAGATTTCCAATTGTCCGGGCAAAAATCTCTCTTGTCATTGAAGGCAATATCTGCTGGTTCCAGTTTAAAGGATCACCTATGGGGAATAATAAAAGTGCGCTCTCCTTGGTCTGGATACATAGATCTATCATATATTTCATCAAATTATCGTTTGGAATCACATAAGGTATTATTTTACTACAATGTTCATCATTGGTGACCTCAAACCGAATGTGTTGTGATAAGGAGGTTTGTGGCTTGTCATCATCTTTTCTTTTAACTTTAATTATGCCCTCTTCTATTGCTACTGGATTTACAGCATCCTCCCATATCTGTTCAATCTCACCATGCAAGGTATCAGAGTAGTAATTCCCATTTCTAGGTTTGGTGGTATCATTTGTTGATGGTGGATCATCTCGCAGATCACAATGCATGGGGACATGAGCATCAACAATATAGTGCGATATCATCAGGAACTGATACATGATTTGATTCATAGAGCACCGGTCATTGTATTTTCTCAATTTGTCCATATCCGATATAACCCGGGCGAGATGGTCTACCTTATACGGAAGACCACCACCACCTGAAGCACGGTAATATTTATCTTCATGAATTTCCTTGGCAAATGAACGACTATTAGGGAATTCCCGCTCTGTAAACAGCTTAAATGTGTGATACTGGGATTTATCATTGAGAATATCATCCGGAGCCCAAGAAGCTTCACTTATCACATCCTGATAGTGCATAAGCATCCGTTGGAGAATCTTACCCTGCCGCCGCAGTTTTGATATTGTTGATTGTTTGGCCCTTCGGTTTGTGGTTGTATAGTGAAGATTGTTAAGACCTTCATAAAAAAATTCAATTCCTTTGGCAGCTAAGTAAATGTGTGTATTATGTTTCATTACAGGTCACTCCTTCCCTCCCTTGATACTTGTATAATTATATTACTATAAACCTAAAATTACTCTAAAAAAATATCCACTATTTTAAACCAAGTATCCATTTTTAGGGACTTTACAGTTTCAATTATTGCTTACTTTTAACATAAGGATCATTGTAAATAAATTCATAATATTTACTTTTTGTGATTATCATTCCTGTTAATTTTTTCTTATTACTTGTATATAAAATTATATAATTGAAAAATTTATTTCTCTTTTAAAAATAATAATTTTATACATCAATTTCAATAATAAAAAATTAATTTTTAAATGAAGCTTTTAATAAAAATCAAAGGTTTGATATTGTAAAATTTATTTATGGTACCTCTGGGCAGTCTCTAGGGGGAGTAATTAATCCTGATTCTCGAATTATTCTTTTATTATCATTTAATCCCAAAGAAATTGTGTTCAGTCTTTTTATGATGTTTAGACGCTGCTCTCCTCTGATAATGGTCGGACAAAAATGAATCCGGGGATTAAAAACATCAATAGGGATTACCTCTGCATACAATAATCCAATATTATCATAACGCAGTCTTAAAATTATACTAAATGAGACTCTTCTACTGTAGGAGCCAAAAACATAGTTCCCCAAACTGTAGGCAATAAATTTACCGTTATAGAACTCTATTCCCTGCTGTACATGGGGATGATGTCCAATTACAATGTCAGCCCCATAATCAATAACTTTATGGGCATAAAATATTTGATAGGGTTTTGGGTAATTCTTTAATTCTCCCCCCCAATGAAAGGCTACTACGATTAAATCACAATAATTTTTTATTTCTTTCATATTGGATTCTATTCTCTCTAAATTTGGATATGCTGTACCAGGTTTATTTCTTTTGGCCCAGAATTCTGCCGGATAGGTAAGTGAGAAAGCAAAAAATCCAATGCACCAGTTATTAAAAGTAATAATACATGGTTTTTCGGCTTCATTTATATTCTTTCCTGCACCGCAATATTTAATCTGCATACTGTCCAGGGTTTGTAAGGTTGTTAACAATCCTTCAAGACCATAGTCAAGGATATGATTATTAGCAAGAGTTAATACATCAAAACCTGCTTTAACTGGTCCTGTTACATATTCAGGGGGTACATGAAAGGTAAATTTTTTATTAAATGGTTTACCTTGCAATACAAAAGGAGCCTCAAGATTGGCAATAGCTAGGTCAGAATTTTTAATTAGGGTTCTGGTAGAATCAAAAGGATAATCACTCCCCTTGTTTTTGATAACAGGAAGACAACTTCCTCCCATTTGTAAATCGCCTACAAAACTTAGGGAGATGGTTTTAATGGGGGTGAATTCTTGCAGTTGGAAACGTTTGGTCCAATATTTTTTTATTGAAATAGAATCAATTGTAGTCTGGGAAATAAGTGATAGAGGTAAAATGAATACAAGAAATATAAACTTTGTTTTTTTTAGGAATTTCAGGAGAATTTTCCTTTACTAGATGTCTTTGTCTTAGGGGATGTTTGTTTTGTTTTCTGGGATGTTTTTACTTTTGATTTTTTTGTAACTTTTTTCTCTGAAACAGTTGGGGATTTTTTCTTTTTTTCTGAAGATTCTTTTTTTAGTTGTTTTAATTGTTTTTCTTGTTTTTTTAATTCTGATTGAACAATCGTTAATCTTTTTATTAATTCATCAATTTGTTTGTTGGAGGCTACATTTGCATCCTCTTTTTTTGTTAATTCTTTGTAAGTTTTTTGCCCGAGTTCAGTAAATAATTTCCTTTGTTGATGCTTTAAGGTGAAAATATCTTTCTTTATTCTTGTATATGTTAAGTATTCTTCTGATTTATCAGCAATAATAGTTGCACCTGTATTAAGAGCTTCCTTAATTTCATCCCAAAAAGTTGTTGCCATTTTTATTACTCCTCTAAAATTGTGAACGAATCATTTAAATTATAAAAATTATTTTTATAATTGTCAACCTAATTTATAGATAAATTAAATGATCCACTTATTTTTTTACCTTCACATTCAAAGCTTATTAAACTGAATTTATATAACTTCAATTTAAAATATATATTTTCAAAGCTTGATTATCTTATAATCTTTTTTTATTATGAATGATATGGATGCATGTAGAATTTGTGGTGAAACTTCTTAAAAAGCGGGGCCGACGGGAGTCGAACCCGCAACTTCCGGCGTGACAGGCCGGTGCTCTAGCCAGTTGAACTACAGCCCCTTGTTAAGAAATTTTAAAAAAATTTTTGCCAAATCTGACAAATGTTGTGGGCGATACTGGATTCGAACCAGTGACTTCTTGCTTGTAAGGCAAGCGCTCTAAACCAGCTGAGCTAATCGCCCTTTATTTACTCTTTTTTTTGTGGTATAGTATTGCTATTGGAATAATAATGCAATACCCAATCACAAGAAAAATTGGTGCTGCTAATAAAGAGTAAAAACTATTCCAGGGCCCAATTGATAATAAAATATAACCAATAATAATCACTAAAAGGCCTAGGCCAAATAGTAGGTAATTGGTGGAACTAAATGGTAGTGCTTCTTGGGCAGCAGTAGTTTTTTTTCTTATTTTTCTTTGCTTCATACTATTCCCTTTAAAAGTTGTTAAATATAAAACAATTGTGAGATATTGTCAAGGTAAAAATTTTCTGGATTAATTTTATTATCATTGTTAATTACTGTTTTTTTATAAAATCAAAATAAAAAACCTATAAAAAATATTCCAGACCGCAGAGTAGGCTGAATTCAGGCATAGGTATATTGGGGATTTCTTCATAAAAGGTGTTTGTAAGATTAGAAGCTTCTGTAAAAAATTTAAAATTACCCCACGAAAAAATTATTTTTGAGGAGAGGATAGAATAAGGTTCATTATCCATTCTTTGTTTTAGATTCCATATAATTGTTTGGTACAGTTTATTATACCATTTGATATGAGTTTGTAGTGTAAGGTTATGTCGAAGGATTGAAAAATTATATTTTGATATATAATCAGTGTTAGAAGTAAGATTTTTGTTTATAAATGTATAATTTAGCTTGGTTTTTACAGACTTATTATAGTTATATTCTGTAAAGACCGACAGTCCAGTAATAAGCATTTTACCAATATTAGTCACCTGCCAGGGATCTGAATTTTTCTTTTTAATCCAATCAATTCTGTTTTTCTCATCTCTACGGAAGAGTGTTATTTCAATCTTTCCTCTGGTATAAACAATTGATGAACCTGTCTCCAATGAATAACCTGTTTCTGAAGCGAGATCAGGATCCCCATGATTTGCAGGTGAGAGATAGTAAAGTTCTGTAAAGGTCGGTGCTCTGTAAATTGTACCCATTGACATTCTACCTGTAATTTTTGGAGTGAAGGTATAATTAAATCCAAAAGAGGGAGAAACTATGACACTCCATTTTTCCTGTATATCTGCCCTTATACCAGAATTGATAGATGTTTTAAAATTAAAGGGGAAAACAACTTCAGAAAAGATACCAAACCGTTTTTTGGTATGATTTCCAATAGAGGAACTTTGAATCCTTTCATGATAACTCTCTACTCCCATAGTAATCTCTTTTCTTTTATTGAATACATAATTTGCCTGAATTCGTGCACCTGCTACAGTAGTGGTATGTTTACTGCTATACCATTGCGGTTTATTATAATCCAATATAAAATCATCTTTATGGTATTTTCCAAAAATTACAGAGGAAATAAAAAAAGAAGGATTAACCTGCAAATCGAATTTGACTCTTGTATGTAAAGATTTTATTTTTTCCCTGGATGGGAAATCAGCATAAAAACCATTCGCTCCAAAGTCTTTTCCAATATATCCTGTGTTGAAAGCAACTCTTTTTTTACCTAAATTCAGAACCGAATTAAATGAGGCTGTAGTAGTGTTATAATCAGTTACTGGTCTGTAACCATCCGATTTTTTTCTTTCCATAGAAATTCTAACTGAAAACAGTTTAGAATTGTATGATTGAAAGGCTGATAAAGCTTTTCTACCAAAACTCCCAATTGCTGTTCTGAGATAGATTGAATTTTTAAAGATGTTTGATTTGGTAATTATATTTATTACTCCACCGAATCCATCTGGTCCATACAGTGATGAAGCATGACCAGGCAGTATTTCTATCTGTTTGATCTCGGAAATTGGTACAGGAATATCACTGTTATGGTGACCAGTCTGAGGATCATTGATTCTAATGTTATCAACCATTACTATCACCTGCTCAAAAGAACTTCCCCTGATTCCAAAATCCGTCTGTATCCCATCAACTCCTCTGGTCTGTACATCCAGACAGCCTATAGAGTGCAAAAGATCAGAAATTGAATTTCCAGGAAGTGATGATATTTCTTCCTGCTTGAGCAAAAAAGAAGTCCGTATGGAATCAACAATATCTGAAAAGAGATGTGATCCTGTTACATATAGTGTATCTGCTTGAAAGACTGAATGAATAATCTGTGCTTGAAGAGTACTACTAATAACCATTAATAGTATGATTAAAACTCGTATCAATATTCTGTTTCCTAACTATTTTAATATAATATTTATGTAAAATAGGACAAGATTATCTAATAAAACCTTGCCCTACTAGTTTCCTCAAACATATTTTATAGGCTTCTTTCCTTCTAAAACAGTTTAATCTTACTTTTTTACTCTTACTGGATAAGGAGGTCTTTTATACTTTTTAGGAGGATCCTCTTTTAATTGTTTGAGTATTACTTCAATGGCTTTTTCCAGCTGAGGATCATGTCCCTGTATTACTTTCTGAGGAGTTTGTTCAACTTCAATATCGGGTGAAACACCTTTATTTTCTACCACAAATCCCTGCTCAGTCCAAATGGCTAAGTTGGGAGCTGTTATATAACCACCATCTATGAGCCGGGGAAATCCTAATATTCCTACCAATCCTCCCCAGGTTCTTTTACCGATCAGTGTCCCAAGATTTAATTTTCTAAACATCCAAGGAAGAAGATCTCCACCTGATCCTGCTGTTTCATCTATCAGCATTACCTTAGGGCCGTGGATTGCAGCACTGGGAGTGCGAATATCCTTTCCGTATCTCATATTCCAGTGACAGATATAGGGACGCCGTAATAAATCAATGTAGTAGTCTGCTACCTGACCACCGCCATTGAACCGTTCATCAATAATGATAGCATCTTTATCAGCTTGAGGAAAGAAATAGCGTTTAAAAAAGGTATGGCCTAGACTGGTCGTATTAGGAACATATACATATGCTACCCTCCCCCGGGTTGCTCTATGAACCTTTTCAATGTTTGATTCCACCCAGTCTCTGTTTCTCAAAGCTGATTCACTTTCAACTGGTACTACCTTCACAGTTCTGGAATTGGTACCATCAGGATTGGGACCAACAGTGATAGAAACAATCGTTCCTGATGTATTCTCAAATCTTGTATAGAGATTTTCAGGAGCTCTCAATTCTTGTCCATTTACTGCCAGTAGGTATTCACCGGCCTGTACCTGCACTCCAGGCTGTTTTAAAGGAGAACGAAGCTCAGGATTCCAGTTTAATCCTCCGTACACTTTTTTAAATTTATACCAATTATGATCAACTTCGTAATCTGCTCCTAAAAGACCGCCAGGTATGTGATCAGTTTCCATAATATCATCACCACCTCTCACTCTATGATGTCCAACCACCAATTCGCTGCACATCCATTGAATTATCCGGTTTAAATCATCTCTGCAGGCAACATGAGGCAGGAACTGTTCATATTTCTTTTTCATAGCTTGCCAGTCACAGCCATGAAAATTGGGATCATAAAAATAATCGCGGTTGATACGCCACGCTTCCTGAAAAATCTGCTTCCACTCTTTCTCAGGATCAATTTTAACTGCAATTGCTTCTGTATTGAGTTTTCCTTTTCCTGGTTCAAGTTTATTAGCTGCATCAACAATATGAAGGCTATTCTGTGTCCTGTACAAAATCTTTTTATTGTCTGCAGACAAAGAATAGCTTCTTAGGCCAGAAAGCAGCGTGTGGATTTCTTTATCTTTCAAAGAAAATAAACAAAGGGATCCATTATCCTCATTCTGTTTTATAAAGTAGACCTCACCTTGATTCCCGGAAACAAGAGATCTATAATTGGCTGGATCAACTGGAAGAGAGATGATGCGGTTTTCAATGCCTTCCAGATCAATGCGAAAATCATCTTTCTCTTCTTGTTCCATTTCTTTTTCTTTGTCATTAGATTCATGTTCTGCAATTTCTTCTTCATCACTCTCTTTGGCCATGGGATTTTCAATATCTTCCCTGAGGGTAATCAGATAGAGATTCCTGGTCAATTTCATGTCTGCATTTGACATGGCAAACCAGTGTTTCACTGGTCCAGCATCAGTTGAGGCAAAAAAGTAAAGATATTGTCCACTTTTATCAAAAACAGGTTCACTAACTTCACTCATACCCTTGGTGATGGAAAAAGATTTATTCTTTTCCACTGAATAGAGATAGAGTCGTTTTATATAAGAATCAGTATGTAAGGTATAAGCAATCCATTCTGAATTGGGAGACCAGTTACCCTGAAAAGTACCAAATGCACCTGGCATATACACGGATTCCTGAGCAATTTTCTTGATTTTACCAGATTCAACCTCAACCCAGTAGAGATTTCTTCCATTGTCAGTAAAGGTAAGTTTTTTACTGTCTGGAGACCAAATAAGTATACTATAAAAGCCTGTACCTTTCAAATTGATTTTTTCTATCTTTTTCACTTTATCTCTATAAAGGATATGCAGAGCATATTCTCCTGAGTGATCCGAAAAAAAGGCGATCATTTTACCATCAGGAGACCAGACCGGAGTGTGTTCATGTACTCCTGGGGTTTGAGTAAGATAGTGAGGATCACCTTTTTCAGCTGGAAGAGTAACAATATCTCCCCGATATTCAAACACAGCTCTGGAACCAGAGGGTGATATATGACATTCTCTTATCCAATTAAATCCTTTCACATACCTGGGCCTGAGACTCTTGAGGTCAGTTGCTACTCCTATGTTCAATTGTTGGTAATGGTTATCTATAAGATTGTAGAAATGAAGATAGCCGGCTTGTTCAAAAATTAAGTTAGTATCTTTACCGTCCAAATCCAAAACCGGAAAATCTGTAAAATGGGTTAGCTGAATAATGGTCTTATCAGTAATGTTAAAAGAAAAGACATTAAATTCTCCATTTCTGTCTGAACGGAAGTAGATGGTATTTTCTATCCATATTGGATCAGTGTCATTGCATCCTTCCTGAGGTTGGGGTATTTTTTCAACTGAATAGTCATTGAGATCAATTATCTGAATATGAGTGACAGTTCCTCCCCGATAGTGTTTCCATTGATGATATACTTCTGCCAAGGGAACGAAGGCAATATGGTTGCCATCCGGTGAATAACATGCTTTATAAGCATATGGTATTTTCAGTTGCTCAGGAAAACCTCCTTTAACAGGAACAGTAAAAAGCTGTGAATATCGACGAGTAAAAGAGTTTCGTGAAGAACGGAAAATTATTGATTCACCATCCGGAGTAAAACCACAGATGTAATCTCTTTCAGGATGAAAGGTAAGACGTTTTGGAATTCCTCCCTGGGAAGAGACAATATAAACATCTATGTTTCCTTCATATTGAGCATTGAATGCTACCAGACTTCCATCCGGTGAGAATACAGGATTGCTTTCATTTCCTGTATGAGAAGTGAGACGTTTTAGAGAATTACCTTCATGGTCTCCAATCCAGATGTCGCCAGCATAGACAAATGCAATCTGGTTTGTATTGGTAGCTGGTTGGCTTAACAATCTCGTGTTTCGAGTATCAATGGCATTTAATGAGGAGAAAATTGCAATTGATAATAGTAAAATTGTTTGGAGTAAATAATTTTTCTTCATACATACCTCCATTGTTTGTATTTAGTGCCAAAATATTTTATCCTATTAGTTAACTAATCTCAAGCATGTTATATTTTTTAAATGCTAAAATATATTGATAAATTCATCAATTATAATTATACTATTAAAAATAAAAAAAATCAATAATATTTTTTTAGATTATTTTTATCTTGACTCTATATACAAAAATTTTTATCTTTAACATGATTTTATTTAGGTTATAAAAATAAATATAAAATGAAAACAATAACAAAAAGACAATCAAAAGTATTAAAAGGGATAATACAGTTATATGTTGAAAACGCAATTCCAGTAGGATCAAAACATCTGGTTAAAAAAAACAATTTAAACTGTAGTACTGCCACTATTCGTAAGGAAATGATGAATTTAGAAAAGAATGGTTTTTTAAAGCAACCGCATACATCTGCAGGAAGGGTTCCAACCTCAAAGGGGTATAGATTTTACGTTGATACATTGATGAAAATAAAATTTCCTAATAATAATGAGCGAAACAAAATACATAAAGCTTTTGGAGAAACAAATGGAGACTTAAACTTACTTCTGGAACAAGCGTCAAAAATATTGGGTGAAATATCAAGTGAGTTAGCAGTAGTCTTAACACCTAGTATGTCAAAAGGAATATTTGATCGTATGGAGCTTATTGGACTTTCTGAGAAAAAAATTTTAGCAGTAATACATGTTCTCAGTCGTCTGGTTAAAACATTCATATTAGAAATAACTTCAGAATTAAAACCAAAAGATTTACAGAAGACTGCTTCTTTAATTAATGAAAGACTGAGCGGTTTGTCTTTAGAACAGATAATAAAATCGATAAAAGAAAGAATGCAGGACGTAGAAATACAGAATAAGGAATTATTAAATGAACTTTTAAACACTGCTCCAACTCTTTTCAATTTTTCCGAACCTCTGGATATTCATACTTGCGGTACATATAATATTATTAATCAGCCCGAATTTTCAGATACAAATTTATTAGGCCAATTTTTTTATTTAATAGATGATAAAAAAAGATTAATTAAGATATTTAATCGAAAAGTTGAAAACATAGAGATTACAATCGGTACAGAAAATAAGAATGAAAAATTAAAAAATTTCACTGTTATCAAAAGTAACTATCAACGTGGTGAAGATTTTGGAACTTTGGGTTTAATAGGGCCTACTCGATTACGGTACGAAACAATTCTTCCCTTGGTTGATTGTGTTACAGAAACAATTAATTATTATCTGAGTTGATTATAACTGATTCCAGAGAAGTAGAATACTAATGACTAAGGGAAAAAATATGAAAACAAAGGGGGAAAAAAGTACAACCAGATCAAAAAGTACAAGGAGTACAAAAGGTACCACAAGTAAGACTAAAAAAAAGTTGATTGAGGAATTAAAGGAACAAAAAGAAAAAAATGAATATTTAAAAGATACTCTTCTAAGAGCAAGGGCAGAACTTGATAACTTTAAAAAACGGACTGAAAAACAGGTATTACAAGTTGTTGAGAATGCCAATGCCGATCTTATAAAAAAAATGTTACCAATAATTGATGATTTGGAAAGATCACTTGACTCTGAGCATGAAAAAAGTAAAGATAGGGAATTTCGTAAAGGAATAGAGTTGATTTATAAAAATTTAATGAAAATCCTTGAAGGTAAAGGTCTTGAACAAATGCACACAAAAGGCGAATCATTTGATGTTGATTTACATGATGCAATAATGCAGGTAAAAAAAGAGGGAATTGAATCAGGTGTTGTTGTTGATGAACACCAGAAAGGATATTTTTTAAATGGAAATGTTTTACGTCATGCAAAGGTTGTGGTTAGTGAGTAATTCATTGAGGAATAGTTGACATGACGAAACGTGATTATTATGAAGTCTTAGGTATTAATAGAGATGCGAATGAAGAAGAAATAAAAAAAGCTTATAGAAGACTTGCTTTAAAATATCATCCTGATAAAAATCCAGGTGATAAGGAGGCTGAAGAAAATTTTAAGGAGGCATCTGAAGCTTACCAAGTTTTAAATGATTCCCAGAAACGGGTTAGATATGATCGTTTTGGACATGCAGGAGTAAAAGGAACAGGAAGTGGAGCAGGTTTTGGTGGTTTTGATTTTGATTTGTCAGATGCATTACGCACTTTTATGGAAGGATTTGGAGGAATAGGGGGATTTGGTGATATTTTTGGAGGAGAAAGAAGAAAGAGCGGTCCTTTACGAGGTAAAGATTTACAGTTAAAGTTGAAGTTGTCCTTAAAAGAAATTGGTAAAGGTGTTGAGAAAAAGATTAATATTAAAAGAAAAGTAAAATGTGAAACATGTGGCGGAACAGGAGCGAAAGATAATAATGCCATTTCTACATGTCCGGAATGTCAGGGATCTGGACAAATACGCCATGTAAGTCAATCTTTATTTGGGCAGTTTGTGAATATTAGAACCTGTTCACGATGTGGCGGTGAGGGTAAAATAATTATCAAACCATGTTCTGATTGTAGAGGGGAAGGGAGGACAAAAGGAACAACGACCATAAGTGTAAAGGTTCCACCAGGTGTTTCATCTGGTAACTATTTAACAATACGAGGTAAAGGAGATGTAGGCCCAAAAGGGGGGCCTGCAGGGGATGTTCACGTAATTTTTGAAGAGAAAAAGGATGATAATTTTGAAAGACATGGAGATGATATACTATATATTCTTTTAATCAGTATTTCCCAGGCTGTTTTAGGGGATGAAGTTGAAATTCCAACTTTAGATGGTAAAGCAAAATTGTATATTGATCCTGGGACTCAATCAGGAAAAATATTAAGAATGCGAGGGAAGGGAATCCCATATCTGAATTCGTCACACAGGGGAGATCAATTAGTGAGAGTTGTTGTATGGACACCAAAAAAAATTTCTAAAGAAACTAAAAAGCTTTTTAAAGATCTTTCAAATATTAATGAAATTTACCCAAAGGTGTAGTGATGTTAGGTTTTACTCCTAAGGAAAGTAAATTTATTATTTTTTTATTATTAACTTTTTTAATTGGTCTGGGTATTCGAATATTTCAGTTTGAATGGGCATCATTGCCAGAAACACCTTCGCTGACTCTAAAAAATCATGATAAAAGTCAAGAAAACATAAAAAAAGTCCAAACTCTTAATAATAAGAATGATAATAAAATTAACTACAATAATAATAAGTATGTTCTATTAAATCAAGCCACTCTGGATGATTTTAAAAAATTACCAGGAATAGGACCGGTTAAAGCAGAGAGAATTTTACAATACAGGGAATCAAAAGGTTTTTTTAGTTCAATAGATGAGTTAAAAAATGTAAAGGGAATAGGAGAAAAAACAATTGAAAAATTAAGACCCTTTTTAAAAATTAATTTAAAAAATCAAAGCATAAATATGGAGGAGAACAGATGATTAAAAAATCAAAGGGCAACTTTTTTTACGAAGTGATTATTATAGTATTAACTATTTTTCTAATATGGGCAATTCTATATCCGGGAAAGGTATGGAAAAAGCAAGAAAATTTGCAAAAAATTTGTAGATCAAGAATGGAAGCTCTCCAACAATTTGAATATCAGTATTTTAATAATTATCAAACTTATACAGATAGTATCCCTAAATTAATGGAGAATGTACTGAATGATAGCACTGCCCTATCAAGATTAGACTCTGTATTAAATTGGGATATGATTATTACAAAGGATAAACTTAAAAATCTTGTGCTCCAAAAAAATTTACCAGAAGATTTAAACAAACTAATAATGATAAAATTAGAAGTTGGAAAACCCTTATTAAATCTTTTCATTTGGGATTCGTTACAATATCGACTTGCTTATGAGTTTAAACAATTCATATCTAAACCGGATTCCTTAAGAGATGATGAAATTATTGACAGTTCAGTGAAGTGGAATAAGTTGTTATCAAGAGGTAAAATCTTAGATATATTGGAAGACAAAGCTCCCTCAGAAAATATTAGGCTATATTCAATACGACAATATCGAAGAAACAAGCCTTTAAGTGAGACACAATATTGGAATCAATATCGATCATATTTTCATGAAGAATTAAAAAATACTATTAAGAATACTCTAAGAAAAGATATATGGACAGGTGAAGAAGGAAAAGATCGAGATAAATGGGAAGAAGTAATGAGGCCTCAATGGATTATGCAGCTTGATACTCTCTCCACGGTAAAGAAAGATTCAATAATTGAAAAACAAAAAACAATATTGTGGAGTAAAAGAAAAGAGTTGATTTGGAAGGAAGATCATAATAAACTCTGGAAAAAAGAGGGGGATAAATGGTTAGAAGAAAATTCCGAGGTTTGGAAAAGAATATTAGATAAAAAGTGGAGATTGGAAAGAAAAAAGAAATGGTTGGAGACAAAACTTACTGCTTTGCCAGATTCTTCTCAAGAAAGTTTTAAAGCACAAAAGGATTCACTCTGGAAAACGATTGTTGATAGTCTTAAAGAAAAAGAATATGAACAATGGTTAGCGGATAATAAAAATATTGTAAAAACGATTAAAAAAGAACTCTTTGAGAGTGATACAAGGTTAACCTGGGAAGAGAATGCTTACAGGGAATGGATTGCAAACAAAGAAAAAAATACAGAAGAGTTCTGGCAGGAAATTAAGGATCTAATGTGGAAGCAAGAAAAAGATATATTATGGAAAAATGAAGAAGATAAATTAGAGATAAGGAATTTTTCTCTAAAAAAACTTGATGCTTCAGTACACTGGATAAATATATTAGGAAAAGAAAAAATTGTTGACATTGTAAATAACCTTGATCTTCCTAATAATGAAAAATTATGGATGAAAATTGACAATGCTGTACCAAAATCTAAGTCAGTGTTGTATGATTTAGGAGTCGCTGCTTTATTTAGTAATACTTTATTGAAGTCAGTTAGAACTTGCCCTGTAGTTAAAGAGGATTATTTAGTAAGTTATGTTGATACTACTATCCCACCTCAATTTGAAATAAAGTGTCCTATAATCGACACTACAAAAACTAAAAAAATTATGATTATTAATCCTGTAAGTAAAGATACAACCTATAAGAAATTAAATATTTCATTCTTTGAAAAGGTTTTTGGAGGCCGTAAGATACATAATCACGGTAAAGTAAATCATAGTAAAACAAATTGGGAACAGAAAGGATTATAAGAAAAAAATTATTAAGTGAAAAATCACTCTGAAAAGTCTTATTTAGGATTATCTATAAACCCAGATCAAATGTGTCTTGTCTTGATAAAAGATAAGAGTGTCCAGAATTTAGTTTCAAAAAATCTAATACAGTCTTTTGACCTGGAAACAATTAGATATCTGGATAAATTTCTGGACACTCAAAGTGTTATTTTAACTGATCTGTACCAAACATTGGGAGCAGGCAAAGAAGTTGGAGTATCAATATATAGTGGTTGTGTTCTAATCAAACAAATACCTATTGCTCTTGGTCTTGAAGAAGACGTTATTAAGCAACAGCTTTATTGGGAAACCGAACAATTTATAATTTCTTCTTTAGACGACTATATTGTTGAGTATCAACGATTACCATTTCAGACTCTCACCGGTAATCCACTTTATGTTGTAGTTTTAATCAGGAAAAAAATTTTATCAATAATCAAACAACTTGTAAAGAAAGCAGGTATGGTATTGAGAGATGTGGATGTGGATGTTTTTTCAAACATTCGTTCATTAGTTGAGAATTATCAACTGAGTGAAGAGATTAATGTTTTAATTGATGTGCAAAGAGAATATATCTGTATAATTTTTATTAAGGATGAAGAATTTTATCTATCACATATCATTTCATTAAAAAATAATAAATCAACCTTGATAAGTTCTGCAGAAATAAATAATCTATTACTAAAAGAATTAAAGAGATTAATTTTTGGTCATAGGATAGTAAATAAAATAGAAGATATTAGTATAATTTATTTAACAGGCATAGCAGTAGTTCATAAAATTATGGTAAAGTTATCTGAAGAGATAGAAGTACCAATAGAAATCTTAAATCCATTTTCCAAAATTGCAGTTTCACAGTCGGTTTCAGATAGAAATGTATTAAAAGAAAATCCTGAAAAATTTACTCCATCTATCGGAGTAGCATTAAAAAAATTCAGATGAAATATTCAGGAATTGGGATGAGGATAAAATTTTATGAATATAAGGGAGGAATTTTGTCATGGTAGATATTAATCTTTTCAAAGATGATGATGAAGAGGAAAAAGAAGAGGGAAACGAAGAGGGGAAAAAAAGGAAGGAAAAAAATTCAGATGAAAATTCACAAGATGACAAAGAGGACTTAAGCGGTGATTTGGATGATGGATTAGGTTTTGGTGAGGAGGAAGAACTAAGTGGAGATTTTAAAGAAGACCAAGATGCTGATTTTAATTTAGATGATGAACTGGAAGATGGACTGGACGAGGACTCTGATCAAAAAATTGATGACGAATTTGATAAGGAATTAGGTGATGAATCTTCTTTAGATGATGATGAATTTCTAGATGATGAGTTAGGTGATGAGGAAGAAATACCTGATTTTGAAGAGAAAAAAGAAAAGGCCGAGGATGAAGATTATTCTTTTGGTGAGGTGAAAAAAAAAGGAGTTTCACCATTTTTATTGATACTATTAGGAATTGTGGTAGTGGTTGCTTTAGGATATCAATTTGTTTATAAACCAAAGTTGGAATCTCTTAAAGAATTGCAAAATAGTATTCCTGAAAAGCCAGATATTCAAAAATTGATTGAGCAACAGCGAAAACAATTGTCTGCTAGTAAGAAAGATAGTACTTCTAGCGATAGAGTTGCTTTATCAGATTCAGTAAAAAAACCGACTAAAAAGGATTTAATTACTAAAGAAACAATTACAACTGGTACTAACATTGAACCAATAGTATTGGCTAAAAATACCGGTTCTCTAATTGAGTATCTTTCCCAAAATAATTGTTTGGGAACAGTAATTATTGATACTAAAGATAAATTTTTTAGGGCTGGGTATGCTTCCTTAAAGCCAAATGTTGCTAACGAAATTGCAACAAGAATTAAAAGTATTTTTAATATTGAAAAGTATGATATGTCTCCTGAAGATAGTTATAAAACAAATGGTAGGGTAAGATATTGGGGAGTCATTTCAGGAGAATTATCAGATAAAGTAAATAAACAAGCAGCTTCAACCAAAAATTTTAATTCAGCCCAATCTTTTAAACAATGGCTAGAGCAATCATCACAAAATTATTCTCTTTCATTTAAGGAAGGTGAAATTTTCCCGACCAAATCAGAATCAGGAAAAACTATTATTCCTATACGAATTAAAGTTGAAGGTGATAGAAAAAATTTAATAAATTATCTAACATTATTAATGCAAAAGAGAGGAAATTATAGTATTGATAAGATGATTATTACTCCTGTGAATATAACAGATTTTAAAGGGGAAATGATTAAATTTGTAATAAATTTAACCTTAATAATTTAATTTTTAATTATAATGTATGGTAAATTTTATTGATTAGAGTAATTGGAGGGCTAGCTAAGGGAAGAAAGCTATATGGACCATCAGACCAAAAATTTAGGCCCGCAACAGGAATAGTTAAAGAATTTATTTATTCATATCTACAACAAAAAATTAAGGATGCAGTTGTTTTAGATCTTTTTGCTGGAAGCGGCGCTCTTGGTATTGAGGCACTGAGCCGGGAGGCTTCCTCTGTTAATTTTATTGATAGATCAACATATTGTATAGGTATAATTAAAAAAAATTTAGAGCTGTGTAATTTTACCCAAAAAGGATATATCATAAAAGGAAACGTATTCCCTCAATTATCCAGAATGGGTAGAAAAGGTTATAGTTTTGATTTAATATTTGCAGATCCTCCTTTTAATTATAATCTAAGAGAAAAAATTGTAATTTTTGTTGATAAAAATATTCTTTTAAAAGAAAATGGATTGCTTATTGTAAAACATAAAAAGGGAGATATCGATAAAAGTAAACATTCTATAGAAATGATTAAACAAAGAAGTTTTGGTATTAATGTCATATCAATCTATGGTTAATAATTTAATAATCCTGAATAAGAATATAAGGTTAGTTTATTTGTAAAACATTGACTGCAGAATATAAAACTTTGTGATTAATTTCTATACAATTTAAATTTGGTGAGGGGAATAAATATGAAAACTGCAATTTATCCAGGTACATTTGATCCTATTACAAATGGTCATTTAGACATTATTAAGCGAGCGAGTCATCTTTTTGATCATATAATCGTTGCTGTTTCTAATAATATAAAAAAGACACCTCTTTTTTCATTAAAGGAAAGAAAAGATTTAATTATTGGAGTAGTCAAAAATATTGAGAATGTATCTGTAGAAGCTTTCAGTGGGCTTTTAGTAGAATATGCTGTGAATAAGAATGCCCATGCAATTATTAGAGGATTGCGAGCAGTATCAGATTTTGAATATGAGTTTCAAATGGCATTAATGAATAGGAAACTAAAACCTTCAATTGAGACTGTATATTTAATGCCAAATGAAGAATATATTTATATTAATTCTTCTATTGCAAAAGAGGTTGCTGAAATGAAAGGTGATGTACACCTATTTTTACCACCCAATGTAACCAGGGCATTAAAAAAGAAATTTAAACACTAATCAGAAGGAGACAATATTTATGGAATTTCTAAGCCAAATTCTTCATAAAGCTTCCCAAAAAAATAATCATATAGTATTACCTGAGGGATTTGATGAAAGAGTTATTAAAGCAGCAGAAATTTTAAGAAAAGAAAAGATCTGTAAGGTAACAATTCTTGGGAACAAGGATGAAATTTATAAAAAAACTAAAAAGGAAAAAATAAATCTTGAGGATGTAACAATAATTGATCCACACAATTCACATAATTTGGATAAGTATATTTCGGATTATTATGGGCTGAGAAAACATAAAGGGATTTCTAAAAAAGAAGCTGAGAATATTGTTTCTACCCCACTTTTTTTTGGAGCAATGATGGTACGAAATGAGGAGGCTGATGGGAGTGTTGCAGGATCCAATAATGCTACCGGAAATGTTATACGTTCAGCACTACATTGTATTGGTCTTGCACAAGGAGTATCAATAGTTTCAGGTGCTTTTCTTATGATAGTTCCTGGCTGGGATAGAATGATCATTTTTGCAGATAGTGCTGTTGTTCCCAATCCTGATACTGAGGAACTGGCAAGTATTGCTATATCATCTGCAAAAACCTATGAAAAACTTACTGGTATAGAACCAATTGTAGCTATGTTGTCATTTTCTACTTACGGTAGTGCTAAACATGAACTAGTAGATAAAGTGGTTGAAGCAACCCAAATAGTAAAATCAAGAGAACCATCATTAAAAGTTGATGGAGAATTACAGGTTGATACAGCTATCGTCCCTGAGATTGCTCAAAAAAAAGCACCAGAAAGTATAGTTGCAGGCAAAGCAAACGTTTTAATTTTTCCGGATTTGAATGCAGGTAATATTGGATACAAGCTTGTTCAGAGGTTTGCAAAAGCTGAGGCAGTAGGACCTGTGGTCCAGGGACTAAAAAAACCGGTTAATGATCTATCACGAGGTTGTAGTATAGAAGACATTGTACATGTTGCAGCAATTACTTCATTGTTGGCAGATTAATAATTAATAAATTCAAAAATAATTATAAGGTAGGTATCTTTAATCCTTAATTATTAATATTTCGAATTAAGCCTATACCTGACCATGTTCGGGTATAGGCAATAATAAAAACACCAATAAGTATTTTTAAATAGTTCCTTTTTTTTAGATTTTCTCATCTGATTATAAAAAAATAAATTTTGATGATTATAATTACTTCATAATAATAACTCAATATAATGATAACCTTGATACAGGCATTAAAATATTACATTTGCAGACAATAAGGTTGTGAACAGAAATAATTTTTCAACCATTATCATACTTTATAAAAAAATTGTTAAAATAGGTGGATGAAAATCGTCCAGTACTATACCATATAAATAATTATTTTATTAAATAAAAAATTTCCCATTTATAATTTAAATTCTTGTTTTTTAAAAAATTATAAAGCTATAAAATAATTTTGTAATTATGGTATATTATTTGCCTGTATTAAGAAAGTCAAATATAAAATTGAGTGATATGATAATTATAGGTATATCAAAAAAAATAATTTATGAATTTATTTTTAAAAAGGTCTTTTTTATTATTTTCTTTTATTCTTGTTATATTATTTACTTTTTATACAGATAAAACAATTGGATCTCCAGTAAATAATCAATCTAAAGAATCAACACCATATGCAGGAACATTAGCCAGATTAGAGTTAACAAATATTCCTACCTCTGTACAGGCAGGACAGCAGTTTCCTGATAGTATTGAAGTTACAGCTTATGATCAATTTGGTCATCTTGAGACTACCTATAATGGCACAATTACCTGGCATACCTCTGATTCTCATGAAGAGGTTTTACTCCCAACCGATGATGGAACCGGTTGGAATAATGGATCAAAAAAATTTAGTGGTGCCTTATTTAAATTATGTACTGCTAACACTCAATGGATTTCTGTATCTGATGGTTTAGTAAATAGCACTACTTATACTTTAACAGTTGAACCTGCAGCACTTGACAGTTTTAAAATAAGTGGACTTCCTAGTAGCATTGAAGCAGGAACATATTTTATTAATAATGTAGAAGTAGCTGCCTATGATATGTACGATAATATCAAAAAAGATTATGAGGGTATGGTAGAATGGATTTCTAGTGATGGCTATCCATTTCCAGCTGATCTTCCAGAAGATGACGGAGCAGGATGGAATGGTGGAAAGAAAACCTTTTCCGGAACTTCTTTCAGACTCTACAATACAACCGAGCAAACAGTGACAGTGCAGGATGGTGGTGTGATTGAAACATCAGATCCAATTACTGTTTCTGCAACTGATCTTGCCCGGTTTGAAATGGATGATGTTCCTTCCAGTGTTGTAGCTGGTCAACAATTTAATTCTGACATTATGGTTGCCGCTTTTGATGAATATAATAATTTAAAAACTAATTATTCAGGTAGTGTAACCTGGAGTTCCTCTGATGGAACACCTTATCCAGCCGCCCTGCCTTATGATGATGGAACAGGATGGGAAGATGGAAGAAAATCATTTATTGGATCTTCATTTATTTTATTTAATGCCCCATCACAAACCATAACCGTAACTGATGGAGTAATAAGTAAAACCAGCAATTTGATTCTTATTCTACCAGGAGAACTTGGTGATTTTACTATAGATGGTGTTCCAGAGACCAGGATGGCTGGACAGCATTTTTCTTATGGAATTACTGTTACTGCTTATGACAGTTATAATAATAAAAAAACCGATTACCAAGGGATTATTACCTGGAGCTCTTCTGATAAAGAACCTTATCCTGCCACTTTGCCAGTTGATAATGGTACTGGTTGGAATAATGGTCAAAAAATATTTTTTGGATCGTCATTTATTTTATATAATTGCCCCAAACAGACAATAATAGTCAAGGATGGTAATATAAGTAAAACAAGTAGTAGTATTACTATTACTGCTTCTTCTTTAGATATTTTTTCCTTAGACTGCGGTCCCATACAAACTGCTGGAATTCCTTTTGATTTAACAGTATCAGATGCAAAAGATGAATATCAAAATTATTGGTCAGGCATGGTTTCTGTATCTTGTAAAAACCTTGGAGGAAATTCTCCCAATGGTGCTTCTCCAGTTTTTAATGATATACAGGTTTTTAATGGATCAGGTCAATCAAATCAGATATTAGTTAAAGCAGAATATGGGGTTGAACTGGAAGGAGAAGTAAATGATGTTTCTGCAATAGTAAGTAATATTACAGTCAATCCTGGTAGTTTATCACAGCTTAAGATAAAAGATGCCCCCCTTGATGATGGAAATGAAATAGTAAATTATACTATGAGTGTTGGAGAGAGTCTAAATCTTTATTCTATAGGATATGATTCTTATGGAAATTTTAAAGGAGAAGAAAATGTAGATTGGTCTTCTGAAGGATTAAGTCCAGTAATAAATCTTTCTAATAAGTCAATAATTACTTATAGTCCTAATTCACCTGGTACCGGTAGTATCAGTATAAGAGAATCACAATCTGATATTTCAACTCATACTGGAACCATAACAGTTATCCCGGGAGCAGTCTCCTATTTTATGATAGGCCTGATTAATACCCAAGTAGCTGGTCAGCCATTTTCCATACATATTACTGCATATGATGAAAATAACAATATTAAAACAAATTTTACCGGTACTGTAGATATTACTGATTTTTCAGGCACTATTCAACCAGAAATAAGTACAAATTTTGTTAATGGAGTTTGGAATGGCAGTGTTACGGTCAATACCCAATACTCAAATGATGTAATTACAGTAACCGAAACAGGAGCTGAAAATCCCGCTCCCGAAGGTATTTCCAATAGTTTCAATGTAATAGATGCACCTGGTTTGAGGATTTTAGATTTCAAACCTGTTAAAAATGATGGTACTACTCTGGTGCAGAATATAACTTCTGATCAGAATAAGGATTGGTATCTTTCCATGATTGTAGAAAATAAAAGTAGCAATAATGTCATTCTTGATAGTATTCGACTGGATATTAGAGTTAATGGAACCATAAAGAATGATTATCAATTATTTATTCCTGATATATTTAAACATAGTGGTACAGAAATATTACCAGGTTACTCTATAGATACATTAATGGTAACAGTTAATAGTACTGGTGCTGATGCTGGTTCAGCTATCATACAGAGTTTTTTATATACTTCAACAAATGCTGGAGAACAACTGACTGATCAGGCCCTGACATCCGTAACAGTACAGTCTCCAGCGGATTTGATTATCAATGAAATTATTACATCACAAAATCAAGTAACTGTAGCCCAGGATACAAGCTGGTCTATAGCAGTAGTTCTTAGTAATCGTGGTGAGAGTAGTGTTTTAATTGATTCAGCTTCAGCAGATGTAAGTTCATCTATTTCATTTAGTAGGGGAGAAAATTGGATAGTTGAGAGACCGAGTTCCCTGGCTAAAGGAGAATGGATTATTGAAGGAGAAAGCATAGATAGTCTAATCTATCAAGTAACCCATACGGGTGAAAACAGCATAGGAGAATGTAAAATAAATGCTTCCATTTCAGGTGCTGAGATAAATACAGAAAGAATAGTTTCTGATAACACAGATAATGCAGGATGGGGAACTATAACCATTGAAGAGGAGGCAGAATTAAAAATCCTTGAGCTTACCAATGTAGCACCAAACGCACCCTATGTTAATATCAATCAAGAATTTAATATGAGGATTAAAGTAGCTAATACAGGTGGAGATGGTTTGCATGATGTAGTATTACTTTTATCCTCAGAACATCCTTGGTTTAATTTTCCCACCAAAATTCCCATTAATTCCCTAAAGGGTGGTGATACAACTCAAATTGTAATACAAGGCAATGCTTCTCAAACATTCTTATATAATGAAATTTTTCAAATAAGTGGTGGAGGATGGACAGATAATAAGAACGATTCCCTGTACAGTCAGAATCCTGTTGATGATACCACAAAAGTTAATGTGCAACAGCCCGGAACCTTATCGATTAAAAATATTAAAACTTCAACTAATACCCTTATGGGTGGGCAAACAGAGCCCTGGTTGGTGAAAGTAGTACTTGCTAATGGATTGCCCCAGGCTCCTATTGATTACTATGCGGAAATTGAGATAGATACCTTAAAATCAAATATTAGCTTTTGGTGTGAAAATTTAAAACTTACAGATTATATTACAGAATGTATTACCAAAGATATTAGTCTTAAAAGTGGAGAACAGGATACCTTGGTTTACCTGGTTAATCTAACCGGATTGTATGGTGGAGAGATTGAAATTAAAACAGATATCTGGGGTATTGAAAAAAACAGTGGGAATACTAAACATGATATTGGCTCAACTTCGGTATTAGTTCAGTCTAATCCAGCTTTTAGGATAGTATCAACTATAATTGATGCCTACAATACAACTGAGGGAGGTAATGCTTATGTGGATACAAACCAGGAGTTTAAAGTTATTGTATCTGTGGAAAATGGTTTGGGTCATGGAGTAAGAAATGTGAAAATTCTTCTGAAAAGTAAAAATTCACATATTGAAAATTCTGATATGACCATACTCTCCTTAACTCCCTCTCAACGTGATTCTGTATTGTTTTACCTCACTGCATCAGAGGAAGAGAATACTTCTGGGGAGAAATTTATAGCAACAATAACTGGTGCTAAAAGAGGAGATTCAGATGTACCAGTTGGTCCTGCCTTAGATTCTGTAGCTATTGCTTATATCCAAAATCCAGCAGAGTTATCCATGAATCTTCAATTAAGCAGTCCAGAAGGAGAATTTACCACCAATCAGGTATTTACTTTAACTGCAAGTTTAGAAAATCATGGTTCTGGTGGCATTGATACAACCGGAAGGGTTAGAATCACTCTTCCCTCTCCTTATACTCTTACTAAATCCAGTAATAGTGTATCGAATATTACTCTGGATTCACCTGCAGTTTGGGAAATTAAATCTCCTGATATTGCCACAGAGGAACAGACAATAAAAGTCAAGATGTATAAACCTCCTCTTGCTTTGAATACGGGACTGGTTGCAAAAATAGAGGAAGAGACAGTAAAGGTTCCAGTGACAACTTATAAAAGTTCCCTCACAAGTTCTTTAAGTATCGCAGCACCTCCTGGAGCAGTCAATCAAAAAGTTTCATCAGGTCAGTATTTTGTGATTAAAACAAGCTTGACCTGGAATTATGTCAGAAATATTACTGCAAGTTTATCATTACCCACAGGGTATACCACTTCTGATAATTATGATAAAAAGGTCATTTCCAATGAGGTAACTTGGCAGATTAGAGCCCCTAAAGGAGCAACAGATCAAAGAACTATTTATGTGAATGCCTCTGGATATGATGCACTTCAGCAAGAGGATGTAATTATATCTGCTGAACAAAAGGGTATTGAGATACAAACAGTAAAAAAAGCTGACTTGGCATTAAATCTCAATATTGAAGATAAATCGGTTTCTCCTTCTCAGGAATTTCTACTGTTTGCAGAGATAGAGAATAAGGGTGAAGCAGATACCATAGGTACTGCTATGATAACTCTGGATGAATTACCTACAGGGTATTCAACAGAGGAATCTCATGTTCACTTTGTAGAACAGGGCATAACAAGTTGGAAGATTAAAGCACCCCCCTACTCTACTGGTAAAACTGCTAATATTTCAGCTAATATCTCAAAGATACCTTGGGATGAAAATACTTCAGAAGAAGCCTATGTAAGTAAAATAAGTACAAATATTGGAGTAACTACAGTAGGAACTTGGCTTTCTGTCTCTGAATTAGACCAACCTGATTCAGTAACCAGTCAAGTGTTAAGCGGACAAGAAAATGTTTGGTTAACTGGACTTGAAATGGTAAACCGGGGCGAAGCAGGTTCAAATGGAGTAATAATTAAAAAAATAAAATTTAATATTTTAGATTTTTCCCTACAACCATTAAATCCATTATCTATTTTTAATACCATTAAAATTTATAAATTAGTTAAAAAGAATGGAATATTATATTTCGACAAAGAACATTGCTTAGCATCACTGACAGCATCTGAAATACCCTCAGAAAATCCGGTTGAAATTTCGATAGATCAGATGAGTCCTATCTCAACTCAGGATACATTAGCAATAGCTCTTTTAGCTAAAATTGGCACAGTAGAAAATACTATAAACTTCATGCTTGAAATGCCTGATAGTACCTATATTACTGCTGTTGATGAATATGTTCCCTATGTTTCTTTACCGGTGTTGTCACCTTCAGGCGAAAAGTTAGAAATAAAAAGTAACTGGCAGAAACAAGTTATATCAAGTAAAGATGTGGGAGAAGGAGATAAGTTATATTTATTGAATTTTCCGAATCCATTTGGTGTTCCGAGTAAAGAAAAAACTACTATTGTGTACTATTTAGAAAAAGATACAAATGTAGATCTTAGAATTTATAATTTAATTGGAGAATTAGTCTGGTCTAAATCCTTCAACAGTACAGATCCAGAAGGAAGAAAAGGACTTCATTCAAGAGGAAGCGGACAAGTAGAATGGAATGGGACCAACGATTATGGACATAAAGTACTTAATGGGATATATATATTAGTCATGGAAACAGGAGAGGGTGATATTGTAAAAACAAAGATTGCAGTGGTAAAATAGATGTATAGTAAAATTATAAAATATCTTTTAATTATTATGGTACTTCCTGGTTTATGTTTTACCCAACAAAAACAGGGAAATGCAGGAGTTGAATCACTATTTTTAAGAATCGGATGCGGGGCAAAGTATATAAGTATGGGGAGTGCAGCATCTGCCTATCCAAATGATGCTTATGCCTTTGCTTGGAATCCTGCTGGGATGACTGTGGTTCAGCAAAAGCAATTAGGATTCTCCCTTTTCACCTTATTTGAAGGTGTTCAATATCACCAGATTGGATATATCCATCCTACCTTGAATTTTGGAACTTTTGGTTTTGGAATAGCACGATTTGGAGTGGATGATATTCATTTCTACGATGATGTGAATAATATTCCTGTAGACAGGGGAATTTTTAATTTTTGGAAAGCAAAATTAACACTTTCTTATGCCCTAACCATTTTTAAAGGATTTTCATTAGGTATTAATGGTAATGCCTATAGAGACGTTTTAGGAGAGTATTCAGCAAATGGTTTTGGTATGGATGCAGGAATTCACTATGGAATATCCAGTAAAAACATTTTAAATGATCTTCATTTTGGATGTACTGTATATAATATTTTACAACCAAACTTAAAGATGGATGTTGAGGAGGATATACTTACACAAAAAATCAAAGCAGGAGTGGCAAAAAAAATATCTTTTAATAATAAATATTATTTATTATTAATGGCTGATATCGACCAATCACAATATAGAGAAAACGAGTACCATTATGGATTGGAACTTGGATTAGGGAATATGGTATTTATACGAGGGGGATATGATAATGATCAATTGACTGCCGGAGTTGGCTTGCTTTTTAAAAATCTACAACTCGATTATGGTATTAAAGCTATAGGGGATTCAGACTACTTCCCCCTAAGTAACCTGTTTTCCCTAAAATTGTATTTTGGAAAAACCATGGATGAACAAAAAGAACTTCTGGAAGAAAAAAGACGTTTAGAAATACAAAGAAGATTTAATGCCAAAGTACAGGCTGAAAGACTGAGAGAAATTAATGAAGGATTGATTACCGGTAGATCATATCTTGAAAAGGGTGATTTTTATAATGCCAGGATTGAATTTTCTAAAATTCTTAGGATGGATGAGGATAATAAAAATGCAAAGGAGTTATTACAGGAAGCAATAGAAAAACAACGTTTAGCAGAAGAAAAACAGCAAAATCAACTTTTAACAGAAGAGAGAGAAAAAGTAAGTCAGAAAAAAGATAGTACTTTCATACATAAAAAATTGAGTGAAGGAATTGAAGCTCTGGATAACAAGAATTATCGCAAAGCAATAGAAAAATGGGAGGAAGGATTAGAACGGGATCCTCAGAATCCCAAACTTAAAGGGTATATTAAAAAAGCTGAGGATAATTTAGTAGATCAAATCAATAAATCACTCACCCAAGCACAGAGATTAGTAAATCAAGGAGATGTATCTAAAGCCTATGATTTATTAAATCAAGCAAAAGAACAGTCTCAAGATAATCAGAGAATTTATAATAGAGTTGTAAACCAAATTAATAATCTCAATAGAAGTGTAGATTTTGCCACAAACTATGAAAAAGGAAGAAAATATTACGAAGAAGAACAATATGCATCGGCCGTACAGTATTTTAGTAAAGCATTAAAAATTCAGCCAAATCATAGTAAGGCAAAAGATTATTATAGAAATGCTCTTGCTCATGCCAAAGGCCCTACCCAAGAGATGACAGATGAAGTACGAACAATGTTTAATCAAGGAATCGTACTCTACAGACAAGGTTACTATAAGAATGCATTAGAAATATGGGAACAGGCCTTGCTATTGGATCCATATAATATTAAATTATTAAAGGCAATAGAGGGAGTCAAGAGTAAAATTCAAACATTCCAAAAAAATAAATAAGAATAATAAAAAATTTGTTTTATGTTTAAAAAAGTTAAGAAAAAAGAATTAAAGGTACCGGCTGACATTGGAAATCTTGGTGAGATGCGAGATTTTATAACCAAAGTGGGGAGAAAGTACGGTGTTAGTGAAAATATTATTAATTCATTTAAAATGGCCATAGATGAAGCTGGTACCAATACTATTCGGCATGCCTATCGTGATTGGGAAGGTTTTATTACAGTCAGGATGATAATAAGAGAACAGAGTGTTACTG
>CAYUAG010000007.1:35304-62144 GCA_964442615.1 uncultured bacterium | reverse complement strand
TTCGTTCAACCAAATCATAAACCGAATGCCAACAGTTCAGATCTTCTGAATAGGTCGCTTATGCTTTGGACGAAAACAGCTTTCATTAAATGCTTTACAGCACGGACGCTAACGCATCTATCCGATGCATTCGGTTTTCGTTGTGGACGGTAACTCTTGTTGGAACCGGTTATGATTACTAGCAATAAAACAAGATAAAAAAAGGAGAAATTCGTTATGAATCTAAAACTATTCTTCATTACTGTACTTGTGTGCGGTTGCTGCGTTGCCGCAGCAGAGCCCTGTTCGGCGCAGACGACTTCGAAAACCTTATCAAAATCGACACACGGAGCTTTGCTCGAGTGGGCCAGGGGAAAAGCGATAGTGCTGGACACGATAGAGCCGGGCAGTGGCACCTCAGATCTTGAGGCCTTACATCAGTTGGTCGGCGATGCGAGGATAGTCTTACTGGGGGACAGTCGTCACGATGCCCGGGAGCAGTGGTTGCTCAAGCATCGCCTCATAGAATATTTGGTCAAGAGAATGGATTTCTCCGTGCTGGCGATGGAAGAAAGCCTCGCAGGCACCGCTCCGCTCAACGCCTGCCTCCTTGGAGAGCGCGAAGACTTAGACAAAGCTCTCAGTGAGATGGGGGCCTGGTACCTTTGGGATACTGAGGAATTGCTGGCCCTTATGTCCTCGCTTCGCGACCACAATGAAGAAACGACCCCTAACCTGGGCGGTGCGTGTCTTTGGCTTCGACGTCTCAGATGGAGTACGACGAGGCGTAGAGAACGCTCTTGCCTTCCTCGCCCAGGCGGATGCAGGCTCTGCCGAGCGGTTGAGGCGTACCATCAACCTCGCCTCGTTTAGTGAGAATTACTGGTGGCAGACTTTGCAAAACTACGGGGCGCTGCCCTCTGAAGCGGCTGACTCCCTGGGAGCGGGACTGACGTCCTTGGTGGACGCCCTGAGTGAGCTGAGAGACGGCCTGGTTGCACAGACCAGAGAAACCGAGTACGAGTGGTCTCTTCGACAGGCCATTGTCGCCAGGCAGGCCCATGACATGATGCTCTCCTTCGCTAATGGTTCTTTCGAAGCAGCGGGAGCTGCTCGCGAGACTGCCATGGTAGAAAACCTCTCTTGGCTGCTCCGCGTCGCAGCACCTGGTGAGAGAGTCATTGTCTGGGCTCACAACTTCCATGTTGCTCAAACAACGCAGTACCTTGAGATTCCGGGACGTCCCGCAACGCAGATGGACCCACTCGGTCACTTGCTTGCTCAGGCGTTTGGTGACTTGATGGTATCGATCGGTTTCTCCTTTGAGCATGGTGTGAGTTCTTCCGGACTGGAGCCAGCTCCGGAGGGTTGGGTTGACGGTGTGCTGGCGCAGGTTGGACCTGATGCTTTCCTCCTAGACCTTCGCACGGCTCCGCCCGAAGGCCTGGCTCAGGACTGGCTTCAAACCGACCAGGCGATGCGCGGTGAGGGAGGCATGGCAATTCTCGCTCCCGCAAAGGCCTTTGATGCTATCGCCTTCGTTCGTGTGATCGGCCCGATAACCAGGACAATGCGAGCTCGAGCGCGATTCACGTCACTTGGAGGGTAGATCGTTAGAAGGAGAAGATATGAAAGAATCAAAGAGTATTTCGGATAGAGACATACAAGTCGTGAAACCGCTGTCATTAAGAAGACATACTATTATGATAATCGTAGTGATAGCAATAGTATTATGGAGCAGTGCATTTATTCTCTGGGGGCAGGTAGAACTTGACAAATGGCTATTGATCAGCCACAACGGGCTGCGTACCAATGAACTTGTGGTTAGTTTAGCACAGGTGGCTACCAAATACGGAATGGCAATCATCGTACTGGTTCATTTGCTCTATTTGATGTTTGCGTTCAAATACGAAAGACTACGAGATGCTTACCGGATCTATCTATTGGTCTTCTTGATGTTCGGTTTTGCAGGGATTGGCGGGGACATATTGAAAGAGATCTTTAACCGTGCACGGCCTTTTGTTGAATATGCAGGTGAAATCAATGCATTGTCAAGCGCTGAAACGCCCGCTTTCCCATCTGGACATGCAACCAAGAGTATGGCCTTGGCTCTGCCCTTCTTACTTTTTATATCGGAGAAAAATAGCTGGCATAAGGGATTGAAGTTCCTGTTGGCGATCATTGCTTTCGGTGTGTGTTACTCCAGAGTATTGTTAGGTGCACACTATGTCAGTGATGTGTTGGCGGGTATTGGCATGGCATTGATGTCTGTTCCGTTGGTAACATTTTTGAATAACAAAATACTGAGTAAAATGACCAAGGAACGTCTCAATTTCGCCATCAAAGTCTGGGCTGTGATCTTGCTCGGATTGATGATCTTCTTAGTAGTGAAATGAAGTATTGTTAGGAGTGTAGTTGAGTTTATTGTGAAATCTCAAGCAGCCTAACCATAGGTTGGTGCCAACTGAGTTAATCTCAGAGCTATTCAACTGTTATTTGCATTTCCAAGGTATCTTATGCTAGAGATTCTTACACGCATTCGTACCCTGGCTCAACCAAATCGTTACAAATTTAATTTGGGATAATTAAATGGAAAAATCTGTAAATAGTCAAAAAAATAATACTCGGGGTTGTCCAAAAAGTCCAAAAACAATAAAACCACAAAGAAGACAGAAAAAATATTACGTTCACAAAAAAAATATAAATAAAAGTTCATCCTCTGGGTTATCATTTCTTACACTGTGGAATCTGTGGTTATTTTCTTCTTCTAGGACAACCCGATAAAAAAAATAATATGAAAGGGACTTTAACATGAAAAAAACGATAAGAAGCTTTAGACAAAAAGTCGAAAATCTTTCTGGGAAATCTTTATTCATTGTATCTGCAATTTTTATCAGTTTATTATTATCAATATTTGCAGGACAGCTTGGTACACTTCTTCTTTATATTGTTGTATTCATTACATTGTGGGTAAAAAAATGGGACTGGAAATATTTCGGACTAACCAGACCAAATTGGCCCAAAACAATTATTAGGGCATTATTATTTGCAATCGTTATTTTTATCCTGATTGATTTTTTAATCCAACCTTTGATTGAATTTTACTTTGGTAAAATAGATCTGAATGAATTTAGCGGAATAGAAGGCAATCTCTTCAATTATATTGTCTTCATTTTACTGGGTTGGATTTTAGGAGGATTTTGCGAAGAAATCATTTTCAGAGGGTATGTACTAAAACGACTTGCGAACATTCTTGGGGATACTAATAAAGCCTGGCTGCTTTCAGCAGTGATGGCATCCATAGTATTTGGCTTTGTACATAACTATCAAGGTACTGCTGGAATAATTACCACTGCTATAATTGCATTTTTGTTTGGTCTTATATTTATGTTTAACAAAAACAACTTATTTGTTCTGGTATTGACTCATGGTTTTTATAATATGATATCTATAACTCTGATCTACCTGGAAAAAGCAAGAATGATCACTGATTGGGTACATAGATTCATTCAATAAATAAGGTTGGAAATTATTAATATTGAGATTGTCTTAAATGGATCGGTTTAAAAATGTTATATTTTTACTTTAATACACTAATTTTTAAAAATGATATGATCTAAAATTTGGAGGAGAGCATGAAATTTAAAAAGATTCCCGTTACTATAACAGACTAAAAAAAATTAAACTAATTGAAGACATTTATTGTAGATTGAAAGGAGTGATTACTATGAAAACGACATTTATAATTACTATAATTTTAATATTTACGAAAGCAGTTTGTGCTCAAGACAGCACTGTGGTGATTAATCAAGTGGATTCAATCTCACAATCTCACTTTTTGGGATTTTATAAAACATGCTCAATTTTAGGCGATGCTAAAAAAGAAAAATTAAATCAAAAAAAGAATGAAATCACAGAAGAAATTGAAAAAATAAAACAAATACTATCAGTTAAAATTGAAGCAGATACAATTTCTGTTCCACTTCATACTACCCTATTATATGATCTTATTACAATTCCCAAATTAAATGATAAACAAAAACAAGCTAAAAAGCACAAAAAGGATATTCAAAATCTGAAAAAGAAACTAAGCAAATTAGAATGCGAATTGAAAAATATAGAAGCTCTTGAAAAAAAAGACAGAGAATTTTATGCGAAAAGTCTGTTATGGGGGCTTGTTTATTGGAAGGTTAAACGTTAATTAGTCGTCTCTGAGAAAGTTTATAACTTATTTACACTCGGCGAAGTGTTTCCCACCTCGCTGAGAAAATAAACTGATACCAAAATGCACATGAGTTATGATTATGTATTTTATTATATCAACCATCAAAGTGAGTTTGGTATTTTTACGATTTAAAAAGTATTACTATAGGATTTGGCGAAGGTGTAGAACACCTTAGCCAGCAAAAAAAATGATCACAGATTGGGTACAAAAATTCATTCAATAAAAGTAGGGTTGGTAAATTGATTAGACATGTAGCTAGGCTCATGTTCGGTTTATGTTCAAATGAATTTACAAATTTGAATGATTTTTTTCATCGGTACAAAAAGGTTGTTTCTCAATGTAACAGAGGAGAATTTTACATGAAAAGGAATATATTATGAAAATAACAATTTTACCCAAAACAATTAAAAGTCTCACATTTTTAATGTTCGTTTCCCTTCTCATTTGCAATGTAAGTTATACTTGGGCACCTACAGATCCTACTGATGAGATAAAGCGAGCTGTAGAAGATCTCTATATCAAAGGTTTGAAAATCCGAGGTTTCAACTTAATCACCACTATCTGTATTCCAGAGGCTAAGCTAATGAGCACTGGTAGAGATGGCAAACTCCATATAACTACATTAGAAAGATGGTCAAAACGTTTCGATCCAAGCAATCCTCCCTTCAAATCACTTGAATACCAGATATCCAAAGTCGATTTTAAAGGTACTGCCGCACAAGTACGAATTGATTTTGTGGTTGATTCATTACGGGAAGTTACAGATTATCTACATCTTTTAAAATTAGAAGGTCAATGGCGCATTGTAACCATCATAGATTATTAGGCTTCATAGTGTTTCCATTCAATACAGTAAAAAAAGAGTTAAAACCAAAAGCTAGACTTGACCTAATAATAAAAAATTATAGAATGATACTGAAAACACATAAAAACAGTTTGAAAGATGGAATACAAATGAAACAATTTACATTTTTGATAGTTTTACTACTCCTTACAATTTTATCCTATAACCTTTACGTCTATACAATATTTGTTAGTATACAAAAAAATTCAGTAATAGTTGGGGATATTCAAGATGTCAGTAATTATTTTCCCAGTGTATAGTTTATTTCTTCTATAGTAAGTCAATATGGGAGGATGAATTTTGGATTTGGCGAAAACTACAAAACTGCTGAAGGTGGTATGAATGATCAGAGACTTTATATATATGTAAATGCTCTCTACAAAAAAACAGAATTGTTGGTCGATTCAACTTTGCAAGATTTGGAGGATTGGGAAGTTTTGTTTGAATGTGGTATACCTTGATTGGTGCTTTTAAGATACTTTTTAGAGAATGAATTTAACAATGGAGAAATAAAGATGTATATCAAATCAAATCAATTATTTACGAAAGTGGTGCCTATATCATGGTGTGGCCGAGTTATTCAGTTTCCTATCACCAGGATCTTCATTGCTATTTCATTTCTTATCCCAATATCTTTATTGAATCGAATAATCAAATTGGAATGGTTGCAATCTTTCAATGAACCGTTTTATTCAATAATGAGATTTTCTTACGACTTATTATTTCTTGTCCTTTTTATGGTTTCATATCGAATATATACACGGTATATAGAAAGAAGAAAAGCTCTTGAACTATCTTCTCATAAATTTCTGAAAGAATTGGGATTAGGTGCATTAATTTCTTTTGGGATAGTGACCACTTTAGTTGTACTTATGATGGCCCTCGGATTCTATAAAATTGAAGGTTTTACAAATTTAAAAAACCTCACTGATTCATTTAGACATCACATGATGGTTGGGTTTTCCGAAGAGCTTCTCTTTCGATTAATAATTTTTAAATTAATAGAAGAATATGCAGGAAGTTGGTGGGCTTTAATAGTACAGGGATTAATCTTTGGATTTGCTCACATGTTTAATCCAAATGGATCAGTTTTTATGTCCTTAGCCATAACCGCTAACGCAATCTTGCTCGGTAGCATGTATATGTTTACAAGAAGAATTTGGTTAATTATGGGATTACACTGGTGTCATAATTTTTTCCAGACAGGCGTTTACGGGATGCCCTGTTCCGGAATAGTCAAACCCGGTTTTATTCAAACCTCTATTACAGGTCCTGCATGGTTAACAGGAGGTGCTTGGGGTATTGAAGCTTCTTACATCCATATAGTTATTATAATATTGATTGGATTGTATATTATTAAATTAAATATAAACAAAGGATCTAATGTTCCACCCAGCTGGAAAAGAAAGGGAAATATTATTTTCAAATCCAAACATTAAAAGGAAATAATGTGTAAATTAATCATTGTTGTATCAGCACTGATCATCATGATTTCCTGTACACGAAAACAGGATTTCGAGATCAATCAAAGAATTGAGCACATCGAAAATGGGCTCATTACATTTAAATCACCCCTGGGTATGTTTCAGCCTGATAGTATTCAGCGTGCCAATCCGGGCACTATTCACGAAAGAATGGGTGATTATCAGGTCCCGGGAGTAAGCATCACTGTCGTTGATGACTACGAATTGGAATGGGCCAGGGCTTATGGTGTGACGGATGTCAATACCGACGAACCGGTGACGACCGAAACCATTTTCGAAGCAGCCTCAACCAGCAAGTTAATCACAGCTGTCATGGCTCTTTCTTTCGTGCAGAAAGGATTCATTGATCTGGATACTGATGTCAACAATTATTTGAAATCCTGGCAGATTCCGGAGAATGAATTTACCAAGAAGGAAAAAGTGACTCTCCGTCGGTTGTTGACACATCAAGCTGGATTACCGACCACCAATTTCAGTGAGGAGGATACCGGTTATCCCACACTCATCAATGTGTTGAATGGTGAATCTCCAGCGATTAATAAACCTGCAATACCTGAATTGGTACCAGGTACACAGTGGCAATATTCCAATGTGGGTTATGACCTTATCCAACTTCTGCTTGAAGATATATCCGGAAAGACCTTTTCACACATTGCCCAAGAAATCATTTTTAAACCCCTTAACATGAAAAACAGCTCCTTTGAATATCCTCTGGATTCCGAAAAGCAAAAACGGGAAGCCATGCCGCATGACGCCCAGGGTGTTTCACGGGAACCCTTAATGCATTTAACAGCCCTGGCACATGCAGGACTGACCACCACCCCTACTGACCTGGCAAAATTCACCAATGAAATCATGCTTTCCTATCAGGGAAAATCGGAAAAGATACTCTCACAAGAAATGGTAAAACAGCTTTTGAATAAAGAACTTGATCTTGATCCAAGAATGTTAGGTATATCTATATCGGAAGGATTGGGTGTACTGGTTATGGGTGAGGGTAAAGATTTGGTATTGACTCATCCGGGAAGTAATCTCCCGGGATTAAATTGCTGGCTGATCGGATGGCCCGAACAGGGTACAGCAGCTGTGGTTATGACCAATGGTGCACAGGGTGAAATACTTGCAATGGAAATCATATCGGCAATCATTTCAGAGTATCACTTGACAAACAAAGAATGAAAGGATACAATTATAAATCGAATAATCTTAAATTTATTTATTTTATCAACATTATTTTTATCAACCGGATACGCCCAGGAACCGGAAGCCATGACCGATGAGGTCTGGCAGGTGCTTCGGGAATTTTTCAGTTATGACAAAAACATACCTCTGGATGCGGAAGTCACGGGAACCGAAGCGTTCGAATGGTGCACCCGGTATCGAATTGAATTTACGGGTATTAGAAACCAACGGGGCTACGGCATACCTCGCCCTTCCCAACGGCACAGCCCCTTTTCCGGTGGTCCTGGGCTGCCACGGCGGGTACGGTTCCAAAGATCATTTCTGGAATGTCATTGACAAACACGGATTTTTAAAACCCATGTTGTCTGCCGGATATGCCGTATTCATACTTGATGCGCTTTATCACGGTGAACGTCAGGTTGAGAATGAACATTACAATATCAGTACAATCTTAGCTGCTCAATATAAATATACTTTTTCTGTTTGACGATTTACGAAGGGAATGAATATTATACATTCATATATTTAATATATGGTATAACCCAAATTTACTGACGGACGCGCCAGTGACTTTTCGTTCTTTTTTTTCAATTCGGCTTTGGAGGGGCTACCACCGTCCGCGACGCATTTCGTTGATTGCGGATATGTACCAGACCGCTGGAATCATTTTCAACGTAGCATTTGGACAGAACCGTTTGGCGCGCCACAGAAATTATCGTTATATCTGAGGAGGAAATGAATGCCAAATCTTCTGGACCGAGTAATATCACAGCTTGATATGCTCGTTCCATATTTATCTCTTGCTCACGAAAGAGTATTCGAGCTCGTTGAATCTGAATATGATAATTGGTGTCCGAATCCATTAAGAACACCAATGCCCGATACATTTGAAGCATACAAGGTACAAATAGCGCATGCTGCTTTCGTACTTGGTTTTTCTTATGCCGATGCATTTATAGCTGATTTAATCCGAGACATATTTTTAAATCATCCCGAAATGTTGCCAAAAAAGAAACAACTCACGTTCGAAACCATTGTTAATACTGGGAATTACGAAAGTATTTTGCACAAAATGGTTAACCACGAGGTTCATGAGGTTATGCATAACGGAATTGAGGAGATTGCCGATTACTTCAGTACAAAGTTCACAATCCAATGGCCGCAACAAGAAAAACAAGAATTTATAACAGCATCATTAATAAGGAATTGCATTATACATAATAACTCATGTGCGGATGACCGTCTTGGTGAAAAAAGTGGCTGGCATATTGCCCAGGAAATCTCACTATCTGTATCCGATGTTCACCGATATGGAATAACCGTAAGGAGTATTCTCCGGCATGTGTATGAGGAAGCGAGAAAAGGTCATCTGGAAAGGTGAGATATAAGAACTGTATGAACCAGCCCACAAAACTGATTTTGAGGTTGAGGTTACCTGACTGGTTATGCAGAGCGTTCTCAATAAGATCCTGAAACAATATTGAACTAAACCTGTACTGAATACTGAAATGAGTTCAGCACGGGCTCGTCTCAGTATTCAGTACAAAATTCAGGATGACAAATACCCGAAAAATAACTTTTATAGCAGACCCAAAAGAAGAAAATTTGAATGATCCGATGCGGATCACTGAATACCGGAAGTTGGTAACTAACAATTTGCAACTTTTCAAAAAATAAAATTATTAAACTAAATTGAGATTAACTGTTAAGTAGGTAAGGCCTTAAGAAATGAGTATTATTCACCAAAATAATTTATCCCCTATATTTTGAACCCATAGATGGCGAATTATTTTTTTGTTTATCACTGAAATTTTCTTCCCATTTCCTATCACTTAGTTTTTTCAGATATCTGCCCAGATGTGAAACCCAGATACTTATTTCATATAAAATTAAGAGAGGTCCTGCCATTAATAATTGGCTGATTGGATCTGGAGGAGTAATTAAAGCAGAGATGATAAGGACTAAGATAATACTGTATTTGCGATACTTTGTAAGAAATGAAGGAGTAAGAATTCCAATTCTGGAAATAAAGAAAGAAAGAACGGGAAGTTCAAAAATTATTCCAGAGAGAATGATTATACGTAATACAAATCCCAGATAATCTGTAATGTTTATTTTAGGAGTAATGGTTTCTGTACCCATAGAAAAGAGAAAGGGGAGTACGATGGGAATTAGAATGAAATATGAAAATGCAATACCAGCTAAAAAGCAGAAGGTTGTAAAAAATAAACCGGGCAGAAAATATTTTTTTTCTTTTTCCAGGAGACCAGGTGAGATAAAGCTCCAGAATTGGTAAAAGAGAACAGGTATTGATGCGATAAATCCCAATGTAATCGCAATCTGGAGACGAACTATTAACATCCCTGTAGGTTTAAGAAAAATCATTTCTGCTGGGTTTTTAAGACTGTCATTAGGATAGGTGAGGAGGTCTAATATTTTTTCAATAAAAGGAAACGCGATAAAAGTAAACAGAATAACCGAACCAATACATTTTATCAGTCTCTTACGTAGTTCTTCAAGATGGTCCAGAAAAGGCATATTTCTTTGATTTTTTGGGGGGGATTTTTTAGCCATTAAAGTTATTTAAGTCTTATTAATGATAGTTATTATTCTTTTAATATTTATAGGGTGACGATGAATAGGCAAGTATAGGGAAAAATATTGGACTCAGGAAAGTTAAACCTAGGCCAAAAAGAACTCCTTTACTAAATTTTTGTGCGATAGAGACATTAACGAGTACCAAACAAATGATATTCACACCAGGTATAATTAATAATAATGTCCACCAGCCTGGTTTATCTGCAATCTTACAAAATAAATAAATATTATATATTGGTATGAGAAAAATTAATCCGTCAATACCGGCTTTTTCAAAAAATGTCCAAATTGCATGGAACTCCAATATTAAAAGTATCAAGATTGATAGAACCATAAGAGAAGGGGTATCTGGTACTGTGACTTTAAGTCCAGTAAAACCTAAAAAAGCTAAAGATATCAGTCCAGCCATAATAAAAGCAATAGGAGCTCCTTTAATTGCTTTTGGTAGTTTAGCATACTCAAGTCTTTCTCTAAGTCCGGCCATTAAAACCAGGGCAAGAGTAAATCCAATCCCGGAAGCAGCACCATTAACAATACTTTCAATGAAATTGAATTCTTCATTAATATTTAAGAGTGATACTCCCATTATTGCACAGTTTGTAGTAATTAAGGGCAGATAAATTCCCAGGGAACGATAGAGGCCAGGACTTACTTTATGAATAACCATTTCTACAAACTGTACCAGGGCAGCGATGACAAGAATAAAGGCAATTGTCCTTAAATAGGTGAGATCTGGTGGATTTCCCTGACTGTGCATAAACCATCTAAAAATAAGATTAATTGGGGTTGGAGCCAAAAAGTAGTTATATATTGTCCAGGTTACCATGGATGCTATAGTCATAACAAATATTACTGCCATGCCCATACCAACTGCAGAATCAAGTTGTTTGGAGACACCGATATAAGGGCATAAACCTAAGAATTTGTGAAGAACAAAATTAGAAATAAAAATTGATCCGACTGCTATAAATATTAGCGATTGAAATTCCATTGATTACCTCAAATTAATTTTTTATTCTTTTATTATCAATCCAGTTTAAAAACGCTATTAAATAACCAATTGTTATAAAAGCACCAGGAGCTAAGATCATAATTATTGCCGGCTGAAAAGAATCTGTAAAAATTGGATTACCCAACCAGGTACCATTCCCCAAGATTTCTCTGAAAGTTGCAATAATTGAAAGTGCCAGGGTGAAACCAATCCCCATACCTAGACCATCGATTATGGAAAAGATTAGGTTGTTTTTACTTGCAAAAGCCTCGGCTCGTCCCAGTATAATACAATTGACCACAATGAGAGGAATAAAAATACCTAATGCTTTATTCAGGGCCGGAAAAAAAGCAGCCATTACCAGTTGAACAATGGTAACAAAAGTAGCTATGACCATGATAAATATTGGAATACGAATTTTATCAGGTACTGCCTTTTTAATTATTGAGATAACTGTATTTGAACAAACCAAAACAAAGGTTGCAGCAGCTCCCATTCCAATTGCATTATCAACTGAGGTAGAGACTGCCAATACAGGACAAAGGCCAAGCATGAGACGAAAAACTGGATTTTCTTTATATAATCCCTTAATAAATTCTTTCCACATATTCATAAATATTTACTCCGTTACTTTTAAAGAATTAAGCTTTCTCATTAATGATCTAGTACTATCTGCAATTGCATTGATGATGGCCCGGGAGGTGATAGTTGCACCGGCTATTGAATCTAGGTCACCATCATCTTTATCAACAGCTATATCAGCTGCTTTTTTTCCTTTAAATTGATTTTGAAACCAGGGAGATGATTCTCCAGATTTTATCTCTTCACATTTGGAACCAAGTCCTGGAGTTTCTACTTGGGATAATATTTTTATTGCCAGGATCACCCCAGTAGTATCAATTCCAACCAGGGTTTCTATAGTACTGGAATAACCGTTTCCATTAGCTTGGAAAGCATATCCGATCAGTCCAGTAGTATCAGGATTTGAATATCCCTTATGAGCAATAGTGATACTATCCATAACTACAGGTATGATTACACCGTTTTCAGAACCAGGAAGAACATGATATAAACCTTGGTTAAATTTTTTCTCTTGTTGTGTTATGATTTTAGGTTTTGTAATTTTATTTATCCAGGCAAGAGAACCTGAAGCAATAACTCCCACTATGGTTAACATAAAACCATATTTTAATATATCTTTCATATGTTTTATTTTCCTCCAAACTTTTTAGGTTTAGTGTATCGATCTAACAGAGGTGTGGTGAGATTCATTAACAATATTGAATATGATACACCTTCAGGATATCCACCCCACAGACGGATCACTGAAGTAAGAATACCGCATCCTGTTCCAAAAATCAAACGTCCTTTAAAGGTTATAGGTGTTGTAACCATATCAGTTGCCATAAAAAAGGCACCTAAAATTACTCCTCCGGATAATATATGAAATATGGGATCACCTGTAAATAATCCGTTTGTTCCTCCAAAAATCCAGGTTAATAGTCCAACTGTAAAAATAAAAGTAGTTGGGATTTTCCATCCAATAATCCGTCTATACATGAGATAAAAACCCCCGATTAAAAGAAGGAGAGCTGAAGTTTCACCAATACATCCTCCAATTTTCCCGATAAAAAGATTAGAATAGGAGCTGTATAATTGTGAAAGTGCCTGCATTGCATCAGGTACTTTTTCTGAAAATTGTGATTTATGTAATAAAATGTCACGAGCCGACTCAAATACACTCAGAGGAGTAGCTTCCGCAATAGCATCGATATTTGATAAATCAATTCCAGATAAGGTGTCTCCTTTGGGTGCAGTCGCAAATACAGTCATATGAACAGGCCAGGATGCCATGAGAAAGGCGCGTCCGACCAGAGCAGGATTCAGTGGATTATAACCTAATCCACCGAAGGACATTTTACCTACAGCTATACCTACAAAAGCTCCTACTGCAGGAAGCCATAAGGGAACTTCTGCTGGTAAATTGTAGGCCAGCAGAATTCCAGTTAGAAGGGCACTTCCATTTTCAATATTAAGCGGTCTTTTTAGTAATAATTGAATTATTCCCTCTGTAAGTAAAGCAGTAATTGCAGCCGTAATAATTACCCAAAATGCCTGCCATCCAAAGAAGTGAACACTTGCAATACCAGCAGGAACTAAAGCACCAATTACTGAATACATTATTTTAGGAATAGAATCTGAATCTGTGATATGAGGAGAAGAAGAGATGTAGTATTTTCTTTTCATTATGTATGATCCTCCCTTAATCAATTAATTAGGGTGTTGTTGGTTTTCATTCCAGATCATTTTTCCGAGTTTTATATAATGAACTAGATTTCGTTTAGATGGACATATATAACTGCATGAACCACATTCTATACAGTCAAGCAGTCCAATTTTTTGAGCTTTGTTTACATTTTTATATTCAACAAAAGATGCAATATGGCTTGGTATAAGTTTCATTGGACATATATCAACACAGCGGGCACAGGCTATACATGCATTCTCTTTTTTTAATTTGGCTGATTTTTCATCCAGGATAAGTATTCCTGAAGTACCTTTAATAACCGGTACTTCATCATTAATTTGTGATATACCCATCATAGGGCCGCCATTGATAATTTTTGCAGCATTTTCTGTGTATCCTCCACAAAAATCAATAAGATGTTTGAAGGGAGTACCGATTCTCACCTTAAGATTACCAGGATTTTTCACTCCAGGTCCTGTAACGGTTACAATTCTTTCTATCAGAGGTTTTTGAGTACTCACCGCTTCGAATATAGCGAGAGTTGTTCCTACATTGTGAACAAGACAACCAACATCCATGGGAAGACCTCCAGATGGAACTTCACGACCTGTAGTTGCTTTGATAAGCTGTTTTTCAGCACCCTGTGGATATTTTACATTAAGAGGGATAATAGAGATAGAATTCATACCCTTAGTTTTTTTCTTCATTAAATTTATTGCATCAGGTTTATTCTTTTCGATTCCTATCAAGCCTTTGGATATATTCAGAACTTTCATGATGATTTTTAAACCAGCAATAATATTATCAGTGTTTTCCAACATAAGTCTATGATCAGCAGTAAGATAAGGTTCACATTCGACTCCATTAAGAATGATTAAATCCATTGGTTTGTTATCAGGTGGAGATAGTTTGACATGGGTTGGAAATGCTGCTCCACCCATACCAGCCAGTCCAGCTTCCTGAATGCGCTGTTTCATTTTATCTATTGAAAGTTCCAAATAATCAGGTTCTTTTTTTAGTATTTTATACCAGGTGTCTTGACCATCATTTTCAATTATAACTGATAGAACATTTGTACCTAAAGGGTGAGGTCGTTTCTCAACAGCCTTGACTGTACCTGAAACAGATGCATGACACACAGCTGAAACAAATTTTGAGGATTTTCCAATTATCTGGCCTATTTTCACACTATCTTCTTTTTTGACCAAAGGTTCAGCAGGAGCTCCAATATGCTGCTGAAGAGGAATAATCACAGTCTCAGGGGCATTCACTTTTTGAATTGTTTTTTTTTCCGTCCAATATTTTTGTTCTGGAGGGTGAACTCCTCCTCTGAATGTTTTCTTTATCACCATTGATTAACCTTTATTTTAATTTAGTCAATTCTTGTATGAATTCGTTTTTATCTTCAAATTTTCTATATACTGAAGCAAACCTGACATAGGCTACTTCATCCAATTTTTTCAATTTTTTTGAAACTAGTTCTCCGATTTTGCGGCTCTTAACCTCCTTAACGAACTTAGACTTAAGATAATTTTCAATATCGGTAACAATTTTTTCAATTTTTTGTATAGATATAGGTCTTTTACTACATGCAATTTGTATACCTTTTTGTAATTTTTTACGGTTGAATAATTCTCTTCGATTATCTGATTTAATTACATAAAGGTTTTTATCTTCGATCTCTTCTATAGTTGTAAACCGTCTGTTGCAGTTAAGACAAAGTCTTCTTCTTCGTATGGCTTTACCATTCTTCCAGGAACGTGAGTCAACAACTTTATCATTATTTTTACCACAGTAAGGACAAAACATTTATTTATCACTATTTTCAATAAACTTATATTTTTCAGTTTTTTTTAATTTTATTGCCTTAATATCACTTTCCTCATAAAATTTTTTGGAAAGATCATCCGGATAACCATTAACATAATAAATTTTTTTTATAAAGGCATTTATTATCATTTTCATGCAAAGAGAACAAGGAAAGTGAGTTGAGTAAATTACAGAATCTTTGATATTAGTTCCTGAAGTTGCAGCTTGTATAATTGCATTTTGTTCTGCATGTAATCCTCTACAGAGTTCGTGTCTTTGACCGCTTGGAATATTTTGCTGTTCTCTCAGACAGCCGATGTCTAAACAGTGAGGAAGAGATTGAGGTGCACCATTATATCCAGTTGCAAGAATTCTTTTATTCTTTACTATCACTGCTCCGACTCGCCTTCTTCTACAGGTGGAACGAGTTGCAACCAGTGATGCAATTTCAATGAAATAATCATTCCAGGATGGACGAACTATTTTATCCGATTTAGCCATATTATTTATTATCATTTATAAAACTAATGAGTATACAGCATATTCACTGTCTAACACCTTAAATAGTATGAAATAAAATTTTTCTCTGTAATTTCTGGGAAGAATGATTTATTTTTTTTCTAAATTAATATAAAGTGGAAAATTTTGACATAAATCATAAACCTGATTTTTAATATCCATGATTATTGTATCATTTTTTGAATTAGAGAGAACTTTGTCAATAAAACCAGCTATGATTTTCATCTCATTTTCTTTCATCCCTCTGGAGGTTAAAGCAGGAGTTCCAATCCTTATACCACTGGTAATAAAAGGACTTTTTGTATCAAAAGGAACCATGTTTTTATTTACGGTGATGCCAGCTTTTTCTAATGCTTTTTCAGCCTTTTTCCCAGATATGTTTCTGGAGGTAAGATCAACAAGAATCAGATGATTATCCGTTCCTCCAGAAACGAGATCATACCCATTTTTTATCATTGTATGTGCAAGAGCGTTGGTATTTTTTATAATCTGCTTACAATACTCTTTATATTCTGGTTTAAGATTTTCCTTAAATCCAACTGCTTTTGCAGCAATTACATGCATAAGAGGACCACCCTGTATACCAGGCATTACAACATTATCAATTATTTCAGACATTTTTTTTGTTCTGCCGGATTTACGAGCAACTATTCCCATATCATTTTCCCGATCTTTTCCCATCAGAATCATACCACCACGTGGTCCCCGAAGAGTTTTATGGGTGGTAGTGGTCACAATATCACAATAGGGTAGAGGATCAGGATGGAGTTTGGTAGCAACCAGACCTGCAGGATGAGCAATATCAGCCATTAGATAGGCATTCACAGTATTTGCAATTTCTCTGAATTTTTTAAAGTCAATAAAGCGGGGATAAGCACTTGCTCCAGTAACTATAAGCTTTGGTTTGTGTTTTTTAGTTTGATCTTCGACCATATCAAAATCAATTGTGCCTGTTTCTTTTTTTACTCCATATGAGACAAAATTATATAATTTACCAGAGAAATTGACAGGACTTCCATGGGTTAAGTGTCCTCCATGAGCTAAATCCATACCCAGTACAGTATCACCTGTTTTAAGAAAGGTCATGTAGGCTGCCATATTTGCTTGAGAACCAGCATGAGGCTGGACATTTGCATACTCACAGTTAAATAGTTCTTTTGCTCTATCTCTGGCAAGATTTTCAGCCATATCTACAAATTCGCAACCTCCGTAATAACGATTTCCTGGATATCCTTCAGCATATTTGTTTGTCATAACACACCCCAAGGCTTGGAGAACAGCAGGACTGACAAAATTTTCGGACGCAATCAGTTCTAATTTATTACTTTCTCGATCAATTTCACCCTTTATAGCTTTATAAATATCAGGATCTGTATTTTTTATTAAATCCATTTTTTACTCCATATAAATTTTTTTAATAAGAACAATAAAAGCTTACTGATTTAAACACCAGTAAGCTTATGGATTTTATGGATACGTCTTTGATGTCGTTTTTTATTACTGAACTCGGTAGATATAAATTCGCTAATAATATTTATTGACTCATCAAATTCAATGATTCTGGCTCCCATGCATAATATATTAGCGTTGTTATGTGATCGTGCTAATCGTGCCATTTTGACTGAGTTGCACAACGATGCTCGTATTTTTTTTATTTTATTGGCGACAATTGACATTCCAATTCCACTTCCGCAGATAAGTATTCCATAATCATATTTGTTTTCAAGATATAGTTTTGCAACTTTTACTGCAATTTCAGGATAATCAATTGGATCAGGAGAATATGTTCCACAATCTTTATAAATAATTTCTTCATTATCTAAGAATTGTTTAATAAGTTCTTTTAGTTCAAAACCTGCATGGTCTGAGCCTATTACTATTTGCATCTATTTCCTAATTTACATTATATCCAATTATATACTTCATTCTTGGGAGTTTCATAGTCATGAATAAATTTATCTTCCTTAGTTGGAATTACAGGTTTTAGGGATTCTAATCTGTTTTCTGCTTCTCGTTTGTAGGCTAAATCATTTTTAGCCTTTAAATATTGATCATAGGCAATTTTATAGACCAGTTTATCATCATAGGTTGTTTTACCATCATTTTTTCTAATATTTTTATCTGCTGCTGTTTCGTATATTTTACCTAAGGCTAAATACGCTAGTCCGTATTGATTATCTATTCGTAGAGCTTTACTTACTGTTCTCCGTGCTGTACTATATCTACCAAGAGATGTATAGCAGGATGTAAGGTTGCAGAGATTTTTTTTATCATTTGGACTGTTTTGAATGATAGTATTATAAACATTTATCGCTTCATTAAATTTGTTGCTGTTTTGATATGAATTTCCTAAGAGTTCTAAAGCTTCTCTGTTATCAGGTTGTTTCTTTAAAACTATTTTGAAATTAGCAATTGCACTGTCAAACTTGGCAGCGGAATGGTAACTTTGTGCAAGTTCAAATCTATATCGTATATTATCTGGATCAAGTTTCAACATTTGTTTCTTTTGTTTTATTATTTGCTCTGTATCTCCAGTAGAACTTAAAAGACTACTCAATATTTCTTGATATTCTGCATTAGTTGGTTTAAGTGATACTGCTTTTTGATATTCTTCTATAGCTTTTAGAGTTTGATAGTTATTAGCATATAATTTACCTAGTTGATGAAAATGATCAGCTGAATCAGGTTGAAGTTTTATTAATTTTTCATACATTTCAATTGATTTTTTATCTTTTCCTTGGCTACGATATATATATCCTAATGCACTATAGTTATAAGGAGCATCAGGTACGTTTTCTATTCCCTTTTTGTAGGCCCATTCAGCACTATCAGGCTGGTTTAGTTGTAAGTAGCAGGTTCCGAGATTTTGATAAAGAATTTGACCATAAATACCGGTTGTATCAATTTCTGCAATTTTTTTAAAATACTTTTTTGCCTTTTTATAGTTTTTCTGCTTAAAAGGTTCCCATCCAAAACTCATATACATGTCTACTTTTTGCTTATGCTCTTTAAATATTGAATCTTGTTTTGCTTTTTTTTCTTCAGGAGTTAATTCTTTTTTTGTAGCAGTACCACCACAACTATTAAAATATAACTGTGCTAATACAAGAATTAATACAATATTTACGAAATAAATAAATGGTTTAATTTTTTGATGCACGGTTTTTCCTCCTATAATAAATTGATAAATAATAGTAATTTTTATAATAATTAATAATTATAATAAAAAAACAAGATAAAATCAAGAAAAATATCTTATAATTAATATTTTTTTGTGATTTGAAATTTTAAAATTATTTACTGGAACAATGCATAGCTACTAGGTCACAAAGGCACTAAGTATAAGAAACATGCACTCTCTGTGAGATAGAGGGAGTATTTTATAATCATATAAAAATCAGTTAATTATAACAGTTTTTTAATTTATTAGTTTTTTTCATTTATTATCTTACAGGGTAATTATTAAGGTTATTTAGTAATGAATGGAATTATAAATCAAAGTTCAAAATTATATTTTTTCTATACCTTTGTTTCTTCGTGACTTCGTGGCTTAGTGGAAATAATTCAAAATAATCTAGGTTAGAGATAAAAAATGTACTAATAACTATGTTGAAACCATTTTTCTCCAACTGATAAAGAAAGACTGACTCTTAAAAGATTTTCTGATAATCCATTTTTATTTAGTGAACCCCGTTTACCATAATTGATAGCCAGGTTAATTTCTGCACTGCGTCCTTTAAAGGGGAGACCTAAACCAAAAGATATCCATGATTCTAAGATTTTATTTCCTTCAGGATCAAGTGATAAATATGGCATATGGTAAAATCCCAATCTGTATCGTATTTGTTTAAGGTATGATACAGTGGGATTATTGGATGAATGTGATTCAAATCCTATAGAAAATTTATTAATATTATTTAAATATTTTGGTTTTTTATCATTTATTAACAATGATTCCCAATTAGATAATGAATAATCAATACCAATTAATCCTAGCTTTTTTATCAGAAAGGAAATACCAAATCCATATGAGCCAGGATATCTAATGGAGCTTTCATATTCTTGAGTAGAATCTGAGAATATGTAAGATATTGTTGTTGTGTTGTCCAGTTTTACTTTGGGAGAATACACAGCTCCAATTGTTATTGATGATAGGGGTTGTATAATAATTCCTGCCTTATAATTAAATCCATGGTTTTGTATGCTAAAATAGTCTTTTGTAAAAGTAAAGTTGGAATTAGTATAGTAAACTCTCCAGGTTTCATTAATATTACCAAATATATATCTACTAGTAATTCCAAATGAAAATTTATTTTTATATGACCAGTAACATGAGAGATCAAATGAGTTTAAACCACCATTTCCTTGTATGGATTTTATATAATTATAAGAACCATTTGATTTTATGAGTGATAGTTTATAATCCTTTCTGGTCAGGGGAGTTAATCCAGCAGAAATGCCAAAATTGGACCGAAGGGGAATGATAAAATTAAAACCATCAAAATTTGAATATTGAGAAAAGGCACTACCCTGAAGTTGATCTTTATAATGGTTGTTTTCGTTAAAGAGATACACAGATAGACGGGTAGTTTTATTAACAAATAGACATGCAGGATTAATTCTCGAAATAGTATAGGGATCTAAATTTGCAATGGTAAAATTACCCATTCCCATAGCTCGAGTATTTGGATGTTCGAAAGGCATTCCAAAACCACTTGAGGAAAGAACAGAGCCACTAATAAGGTTTTGATTATATAATAATATCAAGATAATAAAATTTAAAATTAATTTTTTCATTATAATACTCCAGATTTTAGGTGATTACATGCCGCTTTCAGGTGGAATACTGTAGAATATTTTTAAAGATGGTTTTTTAGAAGTATCAGCCTTTGAATTGTATATTTTTCTATAGTCAAGATTTCTGTATTCATATTGTCCCTTTAGTAAAAGACCATAATTTTCTTCCATTTTTGATGTCCATTGCTGTACAGAAAGAGTTATATCTCCGGATGCGGAATCACTATTCAAAGAAATAGTTGTATAGGCTGATGAGTCCAGGGGAACATCAGGTATGGGCCAAGTCTTATCAATGGTTTTAAAAATTGAAATCATATAAGTGTCTTGCCAGTCCGGGAAAGCTGAAGTAGTATCAGAATAGATATTCAAATATGCCTTGTTAATAGTAGCCTGTTCTGGTATAACTGATACATCAAAAAATAAAAGTGTACGTGTAGCTACTCCATTGCAAAGATAAAGATAGTCTGAATCAGCTGCAAATTCGCCGTCGGCAATAAAAATATCTTCTGATGGTGAGATAATAAATCCTGGATATGTGGAATCAGTATCTGCAGGAGTATAAATTTGTAATGCTGGTCTGTTTGAATCAGATTCACTACTATAGAATTCAGTAATAAATTGGGAATTATTTGAAATAAAGAGTAATCCATGATTATCATCAATTGTGGTTGAATCAATCCATGATTGTATAAGAGTACTAGGAAGAGTAATTGAAATATTTTTTACAGTATCATTAAAAAATACGGTGAAATCTTTAATAAACTCACCTTGCAATTCATCATCATAATTGTTTATAGAGAGAGAATCTTCGTACCATTGCTTTGCAATTTGATATATTGAACAGGAGAACATTCCATTATTCTGTCCATAAAATTTGTGAATATATAATGTTAGGGAAGCACTATCAATTTTAATTGTATCCGAGTTTGTCCAAAATTTTATAAGAGATTTAGCCTGAATATCATGATTTTGAACTGCTCCAATATTTAAAAATGAACTTCCTCCTGTTTTTACATTAGAATAATGAAAAAAGGTATCAGAAGGAGATGCATATATCATACAAGATTTTTCATCTCCCATATCATCTCTTTGAAAAAATTCTGATCCAACCGGATTTTCCTTATATTTGGCACAGGTAATAAAAATAGCTGTAAAAGATAGTAGCATTATAATTTTTGATAATAACATATTTTTCATAATAGTTCCTGATTTATATTTTCAAATTAAATTTTTACCATATCAATATTGAAATAATAATTGTTTGATTATTTTTGCTCATTATTTACTGAATCTTTTTTGATTTTGTTCCAAATTTTATCCATGTCTTCTAAAGATGCATTTTTAATGTCCTTACCAGTAGAAGAGTAAACTTTTTCAACTTTTTTAAATCGTTTACAAAATTTATCTGTAGCTCTTCTTAAAGTATCTTCAGGATCCAGTTTAAGAAAGCGGGAAAGATTTACTAAAGCAAAAAGTAAATCTCCATATTCTTCTAATATATTATTTTTATCATTCGAATCAAGAGCAGCTTTTAATTCCTCAAGCTCTTCTTGAATTTTATCCCATACCTGATTAGTGGTATTCCAGTCAAAACCAATAGTTGCAGCTTTTTGTTGAAGGCGATGTGCTCTTATTAAAGCTGGCATTGTTTTGGGAACACCATCCAATACAGATTTTTTGCCTTCTTTCATTTTTAATTTTTCCCACTGAATTTTTTGCTCTTCACTTGAATTAATTTCAGTATTATCGAAAACATGGGGATGCCTTCGAATCAGTTTTTTAATAATACTTTCAATAACATCTAATATAGTAAAATTATTATTTTCATCTGCAATTTGAGCGTGAAATACAGGTTGAAGGAGTAGATCACCAAGTTCTTCTTTAAGTGATTCAGTATCATTTTTATCAATAGATTCAATAACCTCATACGATTCTTCTAATAGATAAGGCTTAAGGGATTGATGAGTCTGCTCTTTATCCCAGGGACAACCATCATTACTTCTGAGTTTTTTCATTATTTTTACTAACTTTTTGAATGCTTCACCTACCAAGGAACCTCCCTACCCTAAAAAATCTATGAAGTGTTATTAATAAAATGTTCATGATCCTGAAAAAATTTTTTCTGAGTCATTAATCTCGTTAAAACTTTAATTAATTGCAAGAGAAAAATTTGTTTCAAACATATTTTTTTTAAATTCTAGGGTAAAATGTATACAGTATTTATTTTTTTCAGTAACTAGATATTTTGAAGTAAATAAATATGAACTCATAACTCCTAAAAGAGCACCAGCTGCAACATCTTCGATATAGTGTTTTTCCGCATAAATCCGACTGAATCCCACAAATATAGCTCCAAGATAGGCAAAAAATCCACATTTCCATCCATATCTTTTTTGCACAAAGGCTGCTGCTTGGAAAGAAGTGGAGGTGTGTGCTGAAGGAAATGACCCAAAACCCCCATTGGGTCTTTTTTTATTAATGGAGATTTTTAAGGCATAGGTAACAGTTAAATTTAAAAAAAAGGATTTGATAAGTTGTTCCTCGCCAACTTTATCTTTGATAAGGTAAGAATACATAAATGCTGTTGAGGGCAATAAGATTTGCAGTCCATTACCACCTTGCTCAATAATTTTATTTGATAGAGGTGTTATTGCATGGCAATTATGATAACAAAAATTAAGTGAAAAAATCGTAATTATACTAATCAAGAAAATTTTCTTGGGTAATAGTAACATTTTAATCAGATTTTCTGCCAACCATAAAATCAGCATATTTGTTAATGACATTAAGTTTATTTTCAATAAGACGGCATTCTTTTTTAAGAATATTTTTATCAGTAGATAAAGATAGTTGTATAGGATTATTAAAAAAAAGAACTGTTTTAGCAAATGGAAGAGGTAGAAGGTATTTATCCCAGGCACTTAAAGTTAGTGAAGGCCAAGAAGAAAAGGTTACGGGAACAATAAGGGCATCCATTTTTTTTGCCAGGAAGAGTGCACCAGGTTTGACTTTGTTGATAGGACCTGTGGGACCATCTACAGCAATAACCATATTTATACCTTTTCGTATCATTTTAACAGAACCCATCAAAGCTTTAACAGGTAACTTTGAACTTGATCCATAGGTTATTTTAAATCCCATTCTACTTAATATATCTGCCTGCAGTATGCCATCTTGGCTGGTTGAGGTGATTACACCTGTATTCTTTTTAGATAAATATGTTGTTAAAAGAAATTGCCTACCATGCCAGCATACATAGACAATTTTTTTTTCTTTTTTAATAAGAGCATTGATATCATATTCATTAATAATTTTAATTTTTAGTGTATATGTTAAAGAATTTATTGCAGCCCATCCTAGAGGAGGAAGAAATTTTTTATAAAGCCATTTATTAAAATTCATTCATCAAAACCGTTTGTTAATATTTAGATTTAATGTATTAAAATTAAGTATTAAAATCAAATTGAATTTTTTATAAGTAATTAAGACCATAATCTCAGGTATATTGGACTGAATTTTGAAGAATTAAAAATGAAGAAATATATGAGGAAATAGGTGGTATTTAAATTCCAAGAAATTCCACTTGACATTTATTATATATTTTCTTAATATAAATGAAATTAAATTATAGATTTTGTGGGAGGATAGAAAATGTTAAAGGGTTTTAAAACCCAACAATTTTTTAAAATAATTTTACTATTATTAGTGATTGCAGTTAATCTTAATGCTGGTTGGATAGAAATTAAAATTTTGCATAATAATAAAACATACGTAAATAATAATATTATTAATTTAGATATTAAAACCCATGAATTAATTGCGGTTAAATTTATTGTACATTATTCAAATACATCAACTATTGATGACTATTATTGCTGGGTACGGGATGGATATTATGGGAGTTTAAGTTATAAATATAAATTCCCTGAATATGCTGAGAAGTGGAAAAATAAAAATATAACAATATCTCCTCAAGAAGGAATTACATTAGAAAATATTGTATATATTCATCCTACTTATACTTCAAGGGATACAGTAATGGTCTGGTATGGGGAAAAGACCAAAGGTAAGTCTATCACTAATAGATGGCAGAAATTAATAATAAATGTAAGTTCTGTTGATGTTGATCACCCTGAAATTGAGATGGAGCCAGAATTTACTCCGGGAACCTCAAATACAATAACTTGGTATCCTGTGAATGGATCCTCTTTACAGGATGTTTATTATTTTGATGATGATGATCCTTTGAATTTAAGAAAAACTGCTCAACGTCTTTATAAAAAAGATACCAATAATTCAAAAAAAGCTACAATTTTTGAAAGTTTACAAAATGGACACAAGTATGGATACTTTGCTCGTTCAGTGATCATGAATGAAAATGATACCTTATATATGTGTTCAGATATTACCTATTCAATACAGGATAATACCCCACCTGAAAAGATTATTACTATTCATGCAGATAAAAAAGAGGATAGAGTAGAACTTACCTGGAAAAAGGTGGGTGATGAAATTAGTGAGGTTGAAAAATATATAATTTTTAAAACAATTGAAACAGAAAGTGAAAATCCTGTTGGTACTGTTTATTCTAGTTCATTTCTGAATGATATTATAAGTTGGAATGATGAATCATTTGAAGAGGGAAAATCTTTTTTTTATCGAGTAAGAGGGGTAGATATAGTCGGTAATATGGGAGGAGGTGTAAAATCGAATAGTATTTTTATTTCTGAAGAAGAGAATAATAATGAGGATTCCTCCAATGATAATGATAAAGATAATGAGTATAGAGATCCAAGCAATGTAAACAAAGAATTTATTCGGGGTCCCATAGATACCTTATGGATAGAACTAAGTTTAGAAGATACTGTCCAAGCTTTGCGTTTTGAGGCTGTTAGAGACAGCATGGTATACTTTGATTTAGATCCACCTTTAAATATGCGATATTTTACCAGTGGATGGATCAGTCCTGAGGTATTAAGAAATATTGGATGGGTGAGTGAGAATAATTCTGATAAAGTTTTTTTTGTGTTTGATTATACTGATACCCGAAATGCTTTTGTGGATGCACGTGGAGTTTTTCATGAAAATAATGATAGTGAAAACATTGATGCAAATTTTGTTAATGGTAGAACATATATACGACGTATAATAAGTAAATATAAAATTACTCAAGATACGGTTTGGCTTGATAAAAAAATACCAGATTGTTTTCCTCCCAATGATATTCATAATTTTACTGGAGAAGCTGTATTGGGAACATCAGGATCTAATAATTCAACAAATGATTATTCTGAATGGTATATGAAATTAAAATGGGAGCCAGCAAATGATGAGGTAAGTGATGTTAAAGCTTACCATGTGTATAGAAAAATTGATAATATTGATCAGAATTTTATTAAACAGGGAATGGTAACCTCTACAGAGTTTATTGATACTTTTAATGTTTTCACAGGTAATACCATATTCAATCCCCTTATTACTTATAAAATTGCTTCAGAGGATTTACTGGGAAATATTAGAGAGGTGAATGCTAGTGACTGGGAAGTTCAGGAAAGATCCTTACAAGGTCCTGAAATTGTCTTTAATAATCCAGGTTCAGACAAAGTATTTCCTGCTGGAAAAGATACGCTTCTCACTCAAAAAGATTTTGTGGTTTTGGGTATTAAAAAATTCGATATAAGTGATGTTCTAAAGTATGAAATAGATTTAAATAGTACAATTGGAATACAAAAAAATGTCAATAGAAGTATGGATACTCTCAAAATAGAACTACCTGACAAGGAATTATCAACCATGAGAGTAAGAGTTGTTTATCTTGGTAACATATTCAGCATGTGGTCTAATTCTTTGAATGTAATACGAAATTTCAAAAAAGTACCAGAAAATTTTATAGCAGTAAATGATTCCACTAACTGGGATGGAGATATCAAACTTAGCTGGATTAAAGCATCCCTGGATGCTGATAAGTATGAAATATTTCGTAATGGGAAAAAAATTGGGGTATTTCGAGCTAAAAAACAAACAGTTAATTGGATTGATAGATACGGTATAGATGAATTGAAAAATGAATCAGGTGATACATTAACAGCATATCAAAATTATGAGTATAAAATCAGAGCAATTAATATTTTTAAAGAAAAAAGTGATTTTACTCCCATATATAC
>CAYUAG010000007.1:0-35294 GCA_964442615.1 uncultured bacterium | reverse complement strand
CCACCTATTGTAATCGTGCACCTGAGATTATAAAAGATGAGAAAAAATATGAAAATAATAATTATGTAATTAAGATTTGTTGGCAGAGAGCAATTCCTTCTCTTCTCCAAGAAGGAGAAATTAAATATAAGGTAAAGATTTACCAGGATTCTCTTACTAATCTTTTTAAAAAATGTGCAATTATTTATGATGTTAATGTAGATACTATTTGTGAAGATTTTCAGGTACCTTCAGGGCATAATTATATTTTTAGAATAAGAGAAGTACCGAATTCATTCCCTAGTTGTCCGAGTGCATGGTCATAGCCCTATACTGTAACAGATTTCAGTTTATTCAATTCTTGGCAATCATTAGCTTTACCTGGGAAAAGGATATTTATCAATTGGAATAATTCTGAATTTATCAGGAGATTCAAAATTGATTCATTCGCTATAACCCGGTCAGAAAATGATTATGTAGAAATAGTATGGATTTTTCCTTCAAATATTATTTCCTTTGTTGATTCTTCTGAAAACTTACAACATGGACACGTGTATACCTATGATATTATAGCCGTTGATTCCTTAGGTCAAACTCTTGATACAAGTTCAATTACAGATACATGTGATAGTGTTGCCTTTATACCAGATATTGATGAAGAGGAAACTCCGGAATATTTTAAACAAGATTCTCTTGAAGTATTTTGGAAATGGATTGATGATATAAATGGTAAAGATATTGCACAGAGAACAGAAGGTGCGGATTCATTAGCTATTCAGATAAGTATTAGTGATAATTTTCCTTCTATTGCTGATCAAACTATAACTACTGATTATTTTGAAGCTGATGTTAACAGGAGTAAAAAAATTCAAATACCAAAATTAACAAGTCGGAGGAATGAAAAAATATTTATTAGAATTACTGCCAAGGATAAATGGGAGCATAATTCCATTTCATCTAAAAATACCTGGTGGTCTAATGATTTTTATAGTTTGAAATCAGCTGTTTATGATACAGTACCTTCACCTGTGGTAACTGATTTTCGGGTAAAATTTAATGGATCCTATAATTTAGCTTCAGATTCGATTATGGTTAATTGCACCTGGAGTGGAGAAGGAGTTGAGCAAGGGACAGTTGACACTAATAGAACTATACTATGGAATGCCAAGTCATATCGTATTATAAGAAAACTGAATGATCAGCAATGGATTCAGGATGAAATTCCGGTTCAAAAAGATCTGGATGTCTATATGTATCAAAAACCTACCTTTAATAGAGATTTTAAGTGGCAAATCAGTGTTATTGATAGTGCTGGAAATGTTACAAAGGGAGAATGGGTTATATCCGAAAATTTTTTAGAAACACCTGAACCACCGATTCCAATAAGTTATAGATCATGTAAAGTTCCAGAGGTTGAATGTGATTCTTTTTTTGTAGAGATTGCCATGGATCCTTCCCATTTTTCACTTGCTTATCGGAATAGTGATATTAAAGATCGTTTATTATGTCAGATTGGATGGACTAGGGATGATACCTGCACCTGTACTACTGGTTGGGGATCAATTAAAGTAGATACGACCTGGTTTAGAGTAAAGGTTAAAAAAATTATGGGGAATGATACTTTAGTTGGAGTTGAAAGTGCCTGGTCACCAGTAGTTGCTTTTTCCGAAGGTTCCTCAGAGGCAAAGAATTTAACTAATATTGAAAATAATAATAGCATACAGTCATTCAAGCTGTATTCTAATAGACCAAATCCTTTTAATAATAGTACAGTAATAAGATACGAATTACCAGAAAAATCTGATGTAAAAATAAGTATTTTTAATATGAGGGGATCATTAGTTAAGCAATTTAGTAGAAATAAACTTTCTTCAGGCAGCTATTGCATTGAATGGGATGGTACTGATATGAATTATAAAAATGTTTCCTCTGGTATCTATATTTGCTTTCTAATGGTAAAAACAGAAGGCGGAAAGTTGTTTAAAAATGATATTAAGATGTTATTAATAAAATAGATACACTTGGAATAATTTATATAGAAAATAATAGTGATCACAGAAAATTTTTGAAATATATCAGGATATAATATCTGTGACATATATATTACCCAATGCAACCTAGCACGAGGTTTAGTAAATGAAAAAAGATATCAAAATTATCTTGTGGTTGAGTTTTATCTTGTTTTTCTCGATTCTGATAAATTTTTCCTATTCTCAGATTAAAAGAATTCAGGCCTGGGATACTCCAGAAAATATCCAGCTTCAGCTTGTATTTGAGAGCACAATGCTGGATATAATATTTCCTGCCCCTAAATTATTGCCAGAACCTGAATACAGTCTTGATGAGACAAATACCATAAAATGGAATAATGATAGTATACATATTAGCCTTGAGGAGTTAAAAATTACTTTAATTGCCTATGAAGTGCAGGCATGTTTTAATACATCAGAATTATGGGGATTTGTAGACGCTAAGCTTGATTCAGCTACATTTATTAATTTACCAGCTGCAGTACCGATTGAGTATCGTTTACGATATATTGGCATTGATTCAACTGGAAAGTATGGTTTGAGCTACTGGTCGGAACCAGAAATATCAATTCAGGATAAAAATCCTCCTAGCATACATCAGTTACAAATTTTTAATTATCAGCAGGGAGAAAATGAAGAATGGGTCTTAGGTAATATTGTAGATTATCATATAATTGCAAGTGATTCAATATTAGGTAAAATTGAAAAATTATGTATTAGGGAATCGAGTAATTTTGTATCAATAACAGACACTATTTTTATAGAACCACCAGTAATATATATTGATAGTGATTTTTCATTTTCTTTAAACACACCCGAAAAAGAGCTGTTGACATTAAGCTTTTGGGTGATAGATTTTGCTGGAAGGAAATCTCTTGAGAAAGAGTTCAATTTTTTCTGGATATCATCCAGTTCAGGGATGTTCTGTTTTCCAAATCCATTTAATCCCAAAAATGGCCAAACATCTGTAATAAAAATTGAAAATAAAAATATTGAAGAAGTTAGAATTTACGATCTGTTTGGGAATCTGATCAGAAAATTGAAAAGATCTTCTAATAGTTATTTTTTTGAGTGGGATGGAAGGAATGGAAGAGATGAGATTGTATCAACAGGAGGTTATATATGTGTTGTTCCAGGATCAAGGGACTTGTATTGTAAAATAGCAGTTGTAAAATGAATAGTATTAATATATTGAGTAAATTATGATAAAAAAAATTTATAAACAAATTTTTACCCTACTATTGATAATACTTTGTTTACAGGTAGTCTACTCTCAAGAAGATGGAGGACAACCAGGAACATTTCTCCGTTATGGAATCGGTGGCCGTGCTCTTGGTATGGGTAGATCTTTTATTTCCATAGCCAATGATGCTAGCGGTGTTTTTTGGAATCCTGCCGGAATAATTGCTGCGGATAGAATGGAATTGACTTCAATGTATACAAATCTTTATTATGACAGTCGTTTTTCTCATATCGGATTAATCATTCCTCGTCCATTCAAGGATTCTGAAAATTTTTTTCTGGGTTCATCTACTTCTCTAGGATTTGGCTGGGTAGGATTAGCTTCAACAGGATATGAACAGCGGGATAGGAGAGGTGTTTATTTGGGTGATTTTGGTTTTAATGAAAATGCTTTTGTGGGAGCTTGGGCTCGGGAGGAAGTAACATCCTGGGGAATATTTCGATACGGTTTTAATCTTAAATTAGTAAATCAAAATATTAATGGTCTTAAATCTACTTCTAATGTTAATTTTGAGAATATAAAACAGAAATGGTCTTATGGTGCAGATATGGGTTTTATTTTTCAGCCTATCCATGCACCAATTTTTAATATTATTTCTTTGCGTTATCTATTACCTTTAAGATTTGGTTTTACAGTTCAAAATATTATACGGCCCGGGTGGAGAGATTCTGGTGATGAAAAAGATTATTTCCCGGTTGTTATTCGATATGGATTAAGTTACAAGTTTATTTTTAAAGATTGGATTCCTTTCAGTTGGAAAACAATGCGGGAATTTTTTAATGATTCATATTTATTAGCTTCTTATGACTATGAACATTATAAGGGATGTAAAACAGGACATTATTTTGGTTTGGAAGGTTTCTTTCCTTTGTTCAATAAAGATTATATTCTATCTCCAAGAACTGGTTTTAATAATAGAACCGAGAATTTTTCCATAGGATTAGGATTGTTGATACCTTTTGCTCACTTAACTTCAATTCGGGCTGATTACGCCTACTGTTATCATCCGACTTTACCTGAAGATAGCCGTTTTTTCCTCACCTTTAAGATCGGGAATATATTTAATTCTGAACATTTCTTTCAGAAAGCAGAAGATGAAGAACAACTATCATCCAGAGAAAAAAATTTAATTCGAATCTTAGCACAATATCCTAATAACTTTATTAATCAATCTATTGATAGACTTGTTGAAATAGAAGAAGCCAGCCTTATACTCCGTCGATATTATTATTTGAGAGGTGGTATGGGTAAGGCAAATTTATTAGTAAGAGATGCAAGATATTATTTGAAAAAAAGAAAAATCAAAAAAGCCAAAAATGCTGCCCTGGATGCTGTAAAAGAATATACTCCAATTTATAATCAGGATTATCATTCTTTAAATACGGAACAATTAACAGAATTTGCAGAAGTCCTTATTATCTCTAATTCAGTTAATAAGGCAATTAATGTTCTGACTAACATTGAGGACAAAGATTTGAAAATATATTATTTATTAGGGATATGTAATAAAGAAGTAGGAGATTGGGATTCTGCCATATCCATGTTCAGAGAAGCAATAAAAAAATACGATGAAGAACAAGATTATAAAAACATGGTTACTCTTTCATTCTTAGCCTTAGGAGAATCTTTATTAAATAATAGTCAATATAGTTCTGCTTTTATGACTTTACATATAAATTTATTAGATAATTTCAGTTCAAAATTACATGAGGATTATCCAAGGTATCCACTCATTAATGATGATTATATAGCTGATGATGTTCAGTTTTTAAAAGGAATTTGTTTGATAATGCGCGATGAAAATAATGACATAGTAAATGGAGTTTCATTTTTATTGGAAACACAGAAGTTTTATCCATTTTTAGATTTTGGAAAAATTGTAGAAGATAGATCTGAAGATTTGATAAGACAATTAAGAGATAAAAATTGGATTGAATTGAAAAAAATTGCTTCTGAGCTTTTACAAAAGTATTCTGCGTTACATAGTCTCAATTATGAAGAATAATTTATTGTTTAATTAATTTTATGAATAGATTCTTAAAAAGAAAATTTATTTTATTCATTTTGATTTTTTTGTCTACTTCAATAACTTTATTTTGTTCACAAAGTTATGATATTACTCTTTTATCACCTAAAGATAATACTTTGATTGTAGAAGATTCACTAAACTTTAGATGGGAATGTCTGTTTGATATTAATAGATATTTATTAGTTATAACCTTGGAAGATGAAAGTTTCAGAAGGGAAATTCTTGTTTTTGATGATAACTCAAAGATTATATTTACTCTTCATAATATAAAAAGTATTTTAAAAAGATCAGGAATTTATAAATGGCAAGTAAAGGCAGTGATAAAGCAGGAAGAAGAATTATTATCACCAATAAGGATATTTAGAGTTAAATTTAAAAATGGTGAAAAATTTTTACCACCCTTTGATTATATTCATGCGCTTGAATTTCAGGTTTTAAGCCGGTATAAAACATCTGAATTCAATCGTTTTTTAAAGAATGTGAATAGTAAATATTGCTTTCAAGATTTCAAATCTTTAGGTATAGTGTTTCAGCAAAAAGGAATGATTTTTTCTTCACTTGACTTTTTAGAGAAATTATATTTAATTTCTCAGACAGGTATGGGATTTTCTGTCAAATCAAGAATGAATCTTAACAAAAATTTGTATTTTTCCTTATATCCTGCACTTGATATTTCGGCCATGTGGTTTTCTACTGGAATCAATAGATTTTCATCCAATATAATTTTTTCTACAATAGGTTTTGATTTAGAGATAATGCCAAGAAGATTCATGGCAATCTCAATCCGATGGTTACCGGATTATAAAATAAACTATTCAAATAAAGAAAAAAAAATAAAAGTTTTTAATGGAGAAGGATGGCAGATAAGTTTAGAGTTTGTTATATCAAATAATATTATTAGAAAATTTGAACTTTTTGGGATGAAAATTGATTTGGAAAAAATACCAATACGATATACTTATAATAGAATTAAAGATAATAATTCTAATCAGGTTATTGAAACTCAGATGATATATTTTATTTATTTAATATGATATAAATTTTTTTGAGGGAGGATATACAATGTTTTATTTGAAAATTATTAAAAAATTTGTGATTTCGATAGTAATTATTATTTACTTTTTCATTTTCATAATTAAGGTGAACGCACAGAATAGTAGTAATTCATATTCAGCCCAAATTTTTAATATAAAAACAGAAAATATTAAAAAAAGATTTTTTATTGTACCAATTTCCGGAGATATAACTATAGAATGGAGATTATCACACTCTAGTGAAGAACAAGAGTTTGATCATTTTCGTATTTTTTGTGAAGATTTAGATAATTCACAATCAAAAATAGACTCTTCTGAAGAATTAGTTGAAAATGAATCGTATACTTTTAGAGAGAAAAAAGCTGGAATTGAGTGGGGATTTTATATAAAAGGATTTCGGAATTCAGAATACCTATTAATTTCTAATACTGCCTACAAAATTATTGGAAAAAAGGAAAATTTGGTAAGAACACCCAATTTAATTAAAATTGTCTTTTTAGGTAAACTTCCTTTATATGTTTTAGGCAAGGGAGAAAAATACGAGAATGCATCAGTAACTGGAAAAATGGCATTCTTTGTACTATGGATTTTTATGTTAACCTTAATACCATTCATTTTTGTATTTTTACCCCGATTAAATTATTACAGAGTATTTCCAGTTGAGAAAAGGCAATATATTAAAAAATCAAAAATTTTTAATCAAGATGTTGATAAAGTACTTTCAGATGAATTTATGGATATTTTAACATCCTGGAATAGAATAATTACACATTCAAAAGAACAAATCAATGAAGAAATAATTGATAAGTTAAAAAGAAATGAGAATATTTCTATTTCTGAAGTTGAGGGTGCTAATGTTTTACATTGGGCAAATGAGGGGATGGAAGGGATTAAAAATTTAGTTAAAAGAATTGATGATAAAGAAGAATGGAAGGATATTCCTACTGTAAATATTTTTAAAGTAGGGCTTGAAAATCATGAAATTAATGGATATCATTGGATAGAAGTCTCAAAAGAAATGGATAGAGCAATTGAAAACAGAGCTGCTTCTGAAATAGAGATTTTAAGACGTAAAAGTCATGTTGATTGGTTATGGAATATTGGAACAATGGCTCCACTTGTGGGATTATTTGGGACAGCTACAGGAATATCAAAAGTTTTTGAGGATATTCAGCCACGTATATCCCAGGGCCAACAAATGATTACAGAGCTATCCGGTGGAATAAATGAAGCTTTATGGACTACTATTGAAGGTCTTGCAATTAGTTTAATATTCTTAATGATTTATTATATTTTTAATAATAAATTAAAAAGAATATATATGAAGTGGGAAAAATTATATGTAAGATTATCTGAGAAAATTTTATAACATATTGGATTAATTAATGGCATTTAAAAAAGATTATTTAAAAAGAGGTCTTTCACTTCCAGGAATGATTGATATTATTTTTCTGCTTTTAATATTTTCTCTTGTTACTCTTTCTCATACGAATCCTGATGTTTCTCAAAACAGAGAAGGTAAACAGAGTGTTACATTAGATTTACCACTTATAAATAGTAATTTAACAGAAGAAAAAGATGATATATTATCCACATTAATGGTTGAAGTTAAATTTGTAAACAATAATAGTAATAATCCCAGGATTGTGTATATTTTACTGCCCTCCGGAGATACAACTACATATCAGATTGCAAAACAAAAGGCTATACGAACTGTAATGTGTGATACTTTTCCAGATAATTTTTTAAGTCTCAACGAAGATGCTTTTAGATCTCTGTCAGCTTGTAAGATAATTAAAGAATCAATAAAGAATTATAAAAATACTCACTTTATTGAACCAAATTTAAATAATTCAGTAGAAATACGAGCTGATAAAAATATTGAATTTAGAATTTTTAACTATATTCTTAATCAATGCAGTGCGTATGAAGATACAATACCACGTGTTATTACAAGAACACTATCATATTAGAGGTGTACATTGTCTTTTAAAAAGCGTTTTAAAATAAAGGAAAGTATCGAATTAGTATCATTGATTGATATGATATTTATTCTTCTCATATTTTTTCTGGTATCAAGTTATGTTATTCAAACACCTTCTCAGGAGAGGGGATTATTTTTACCTACACCAAAGAATAAACCAGGAGCAGCCCAAATTTTAGTTCAAATCATTAATTCAAATGAAATATTTTGGCTTGATAAATCGGATTATAATTCCATCAGAAATAATATACATAGGGGTTTATTAACTCAAAATATAATTGCCAATTTGAAAAATTCCAATACTATCTCAATCAAGAGACTTGATAATAAAATAGATAGGTTAAAATCAATTGTCAGAAAAAATCCAGAAGAACACTATTTTATTTTAATTAGATCTCCCGATACTATTCCTTGTGGGGTGGTTATGAATATAATTTCAAAAGTTGCAGGCCAGACCAATATGGAATATGGCTGTGTTGGTGGATCTATTAATGATATTTTGAATTGTAATAATATTATGATTAATCCTCAAGAACAAACAATAACGATTGATTTATGAGTAGATACGTAAAAATTATTACATTAGTTATTATTATAGTTATTATTGTAATAATATTTAATTATGTGGAAAGATGTTTAAATCAGCTTCCTGATGATATGGTTTCCATATCGTCTTATGATCCGCCACCTCCACCAGAACCAATTAGACCTGGTATAGGTGATATTATTATTACTGGTCCGGAAAGAAAACCATTATTATTTGCTATTGATTTATCTTCAAATAGTAATGCAATTGATTGGCAGAAATTAATGAGCAGTGATCCAACTGCAACTGTTACTGTATATGGTCATATTAATAAGAATGGGATATTTTCCATAAAAAAGCTGGATGATGCAGGTCATACTAATGCCGGAAGGATAATAAGCAAAGTAATGTCAACCTGGAGATACACGTTTTACAAAACAGGAAAAATTCGGTTTTATTTTAATCTTCCTTCTAAAGAAGCAAAGTTAATCATTGATATTTCGGATTTACAAAGAAACTCTGCCATAGCAAATTTTATAACTATACATAATGGTATGTTATTTAATATATTGAAGTTATCAACAAATTTAGTTAATTATGGTAGTATTAATTAAATATTTAAGAGGTATTGTATATGCGTATAATACATTTATTTTTATTTATAATTATAATTTTTACATTAAATTTATATTCTCAAGATATATATTCTATACAAGCAATGGAATTATTTAATGAAGGAAATTATAGTGAGGCCATTTCTCTATTCAAAGAGTATGCTGAAGACCATAAATCTCAAAGAGGTAAGGCTTACTATTTTATTGGTGAAAGTTTTTATAATTTATCATTTAGTGAGAGACTTAGTAATCAATCAGTATTAGATTATATTAATCAAGCTTCAGATTTTTTTGGACAGGCAGCACAACAACTTGATTTAGAGAATTCCCAGTATAATCCACAATATAAAAAAGCATGGTGTATGTTTAGGAGTGCTGAACTTTCTTCAAATCCAATATCTTATTTAATAAATAGTGCAACTGAGTTTAATAAGGTCACGAAATCAGCAAATAATAGGATTTATAATAACAGTATATTTATGGTAGGTGAATCTTACCTGCGTTTGGTAAAAAATCTTATGTGGAGGCCGGAACCTTCTTGGGATAATATTATTAATTTTTTAAATTCTTCTGAGAATTTATTTGATAATATAATTACAAATCCTGATGTATCAGAAAAAAGAAGAATAATAGCCAAGATAAGAAAAAATGATGTTTTACTCGAAAAAGTGAAAATTAATACCCTTCAAAACAATGTTGAAAATTCAATTAATATTTTAAACAATATAAATTATAGAAGAATATTATCAGGAGTAGATCATCAATTAGAAAATCAATTTAAATCAATTATAAACTATTCAGAAATATATAAATTGTTTTATCAGCTTCTTTTAAATCCTTCTACTCAGGTTAGAAATAATATGATCTCTTCACTTGAGAATTTATCAAATTTTTCTGGAGAAAAATATTTTATGAATAGTTTAACAGATTATATATATGAAGGAAGTAATAAATTAAATAACCTATCGAATGTAAATACAACTAATTATTTATATGCTACGCAAATAATTCCTGATGCTTGGTATTGGCTTGGGTGGTTGCAATTCTTAAATAATAACAGTAGTGCAGTAGAAAGTTTTAATCAATATTTAGTAAATACTGATGTATTAATTAAAGATTTTAGAATAAATTTCCTGAGAGAATCTGCTTATTATAGAATGTTACTTATGAAATTTGATAATAATGTTTCAAATAATAATATTTTAACTGAAATTAATAATAATCTTGAAAATTTTAATCCTACCAACTCTTTAATAGAAAGAGAAAAAAATTCTCTGCATAGTTTAGTGAGAATCTGTTTAGGCCATAATATTGATAACATTGTACAAAGTAGGGGAATTCAAATATCCTTTAATGAGAGGATAAAGAGAGTTATTAATTTAGTACAGAAAATGCTGGAACGAGCTACAAAAGTTGTGGGAAGAGAGCGGGTGGTTTATTTAAATCACATACATGTTCTTCTTCAATATCTGAATAATTTACAAGAGCATATTGAAAATCCTTCACCTGAACTTAATGAACAAATTATTTTTTATAACGGACTAAGTTTATTTTTAAAAGCTGAGATACAACCTTCGCAGGATTTAAAAAGAGAATTTTATATAGATGCTGCTGCTGAATTAGCAAATTTAAATGAATTGGTTAGTAGATATCAAAATGAAGGAAATTATATTCGAGCAAGAAGTTTTTTTGAAGCAGCAAGAAATTCAAGTAGTAGTAGTCAACAAAATAATCTATTTAATGATGCAAAAGAAATTTTTATTACCTTGATTAATGATAATCATAGTTTACGTTCAACCTATTATTTATCCGAGATTTTTCGTCTTCGTCAAAATTTTGCTGCAGCTTTTCAATGTTATACACATATAAAAGAAGAGGTGGGTGAAAAAGAAAAAAATAATTTTTGGTATGTTAATGCTGATGCTGGTTTAGACCGTACCAATAATTTTAAAGATACTGGTAATTTGGATGTCCTGAATAAAGTTAATATTTCTGATATTAAATACCCTGAAAATCTTCTGGTTGTAAATGATAAAGTTATTTCTATGGAAAGATTTGCTGATAGTGATTTTTTAAAACAAGAATATTTTAAAATTTCAATAGAATATTATAAAAAGTATGGACTACCTAAAAAGAGTTTTTATCCTTCAGTTAATAGTTATAAGAATTCAATTTTTACCGCAAGTACATATAATATAAATGTTGGAATACAGGAAAGAATCGGAGAACTATTTTCCGATTTTATAGTAGAAATCATTTGTCCGGAAAATATTGTATACAAACCATCTGTATTATTAGACAGTTTAGCATTACAAACAGTTGAAGGTTATATTTTTTCCCAAGATTCTATTAAATTAAATACATCTCATATTTTATCAATTAAGAATTCTAATTGCTATCCCTATTATAGAAGAATACTATTTTTAAAACCTGGAATAAAAGAACTTAGGATTAGATTACAACCTGTGTTATCATGTATGTCTTCACAGTTGTCCATTAATGAAATAAAAAGTAATGAGCAAATAGATATAATTGATTTAAGAGAAAGAAATGATTGGAATATTTTATTTATTGATAACTTTGAAAACAATAGAGGAATAATTTTAGATGATTTTCAAAACAATTTAATTTATAGAGATGTATGTTTTTCTAATTTTCATAATGCTTTTTTTGCTGTAAGGAATGATACAACTTATTTATTAAAATATCAAAATAATAATCGGACAAAGTTTAATTTAAATATTGTTAAAGAAAATATTGAAATATTCTATCCAGAAGGAATTACAGTTGATGCGAATGGTAACTTTTATATTGTTAACTGGGCAAAACACCAGGTTATCATATTAGATAGTAATGGAAATTTTATAAAAACATTTGGGGAATTTGGTAAAAATAATAAAATTGGTTACCCAGTTAAACTTACCTATCCAACCAGAATTACTATTTCAGAAAATACTGATAATAAAACTAGTTATATGTTATTATATATAGCTGATAGATATGGAATTAAAATTGTAGATGACAATGGTAATTATCTTGATTCAATTATTAATGCTCAAAAAGGAGATGAAGCAGTATATTATGATTTATTTACACAAGGGTATGGAAATAATTCAGTATTGTATGTTGTAAACAGAAAAATCAGAAAGATTGAAAAATATACATTAACTGAACAATATTAAATATTTAGATTTTTATGCCGGCTAATTTACCGCCAAATTATTATGCTGCTGAAAAAAGATTACGTCAGGAAAGTGATCCTGAAGCTAAAGTCAAAATATTGAAAGAAATGCTTGCCATTATGCCTAAGCATAAAGGCACTGATCATTTACAAGGGGAGATCAAGAAAAAAATTTCTAAATTTTCCTCTTTATCCCAAAAAAAATCAGCAACTAAACAAACTGTAAGTTTAGATAATATACCCAGAGAAGGAGTAGGACAAGTTTCCTTAGTTGGTCTACCCAACTCTGGTAAATCTTCAATCATAAATCATTTTACAAATGCTAAATCGAGCGTAGCAGATTATCCCTTTTCCACTTTTAAACCAGTTCAAGGAATGATGCAGTATGAAGATATTAATATTCAACTTATTGATCTTCCACCTATATCTCTGGAATATGATGAACAATATGTCTATAATATCATAAGATTATCTGATCTTGTGATTGTATTAATTGATTTATCTGTTGATAATTCTGAAGCAGATTATAAATTGATTAATAACTTACTAAATAAACATAATGTTTTTTTGAAAAAAAATGGAGACAGAAGACCACAAGGAGTAGAAGCATATAAGACAAGTTTAATTGCAGGAACAAAATGTGAGAAAGGAAATTTTTCACCAGATGATGTTGATAAAATCATTGATGAAAATTTACCTAGTATTTGTTTGTCTTTAAAAGATGGAATTGGAATCAAACAATTTAAGGAAATGGTTTTTAATAGATTAAAAATTATTAGAATATATACAAAAACTCCCGGACAGAAAAAAGACATTGGTAAACCATATATATTGTTGAAAGGTGCGAATGTTTATGATGCTGCAGAAGCTATACATAAAGAATTAGCTGTAAATATGAAATATGCACGGATATGGGGTAGTGATAAATATGATGGACAGAGAGTGGAGAGAGAATATATTCTAAATGATAGTGATATAATTGAAATACATAATAAATAGGTAAAATTATGAATAAAGTAAGAAAATCAGTTATTGCCGGTACCTGGTATCCAGGTACTAAAGAAAAATTAAATAGTACCCTTGATGATTTTTTTAGCAATGTGGATTTACCTCCCTTAGATTTGGATGTAATCGGTTTAATAAGTCCTCATGCTGGATACCCTTTTTCCGGACAGACTGCTGCTTATGGATATAGTCTCTTAAAAAATAAACAATTTGATCTGGTTGTGGTTATTTCACCCATGCATAGAATGGCATTGGGATCATATCTTACTACAACTGCTGACTATTATGAAACTCCTCTGGGAAAAGTAAAAGTTGAGAAAGAATTATTAAAAACATTATCAAATAGAATTGATTTAAAATTCATTGCGAATGATAATGAACATTCCTTAGAGATTCAGCTTCCCTTTTTACAGTACCTATTAAAAGAGTTTAAATTGCTTCCAATTATGACCAGTATAATTGATATTTATAATTTAGATGAGATTTCTAATAGTTTATATGAATTAGTAAAAGACAGAAATTGTTTAATTATTGCCAGCAGTGATTTTCATCATATTAGTAACTATCAAGAAGTAAAAGAGAGAGATAAAAAGGTAGTAGAGAAACTGAAAACATATAATATTCAGGATATTAAAGAAATATTTGCTGCTCCTGATTGTTCTATCTGTGGAAGGGTACCTATAACAATTATGCTTGAGATTACTAAAATGTTGCATGCAAAAGCTCTAAAAATTTTATATCAAACAAATTCTGGGGATGTGACTGGAGATAAAACTCCAGGGCAGTATACGGTTGGTTATGTTTCCGCGGTTGTTTTAAAATAGTGTAAGTATTACAAATACATATACATTGACTCATAAAAGAATGTAACTTAAAGGCGGAGTTAAAAGTTTTATGAAAAAAAGAAAACCAGGGAAATCATGAAGGACACCAAGAAATTGAAGCATGTAGTATTAAATTCCCTAAACCCTCCTTCGGTTTCTCTCAGGACAAGCTCTTTACAAAAAGGGATTTTAATATATCATTATATCATTCATACTTAAATTATAGAGACATAATAAAAAATTTATTGATCCTTAAGTCCCTCTTTTTTAAAAGCGTGTCTCGGACTTGATGCGGGAAGGATTTAGGGAGATTTTTTTAAAAAATATAAATACATGAAAAATGAAAATGAAAAAAGAAAGGATCAAAAAGATTACCCTTTATATATCGGGGAAGAAAGAAGAGGGGAGTTAACTGCTACTACTATTTATGATTACATTTTATTATGAGGCAACATACCATAATTAAACCTCATCCAAAGACACAGAGTCACAGAGAAAATATATCAATATTTTTTTAAAATCAGAAGAAATTATTTTTTACTTGTAATAAGTTTATGTAATTATTAACTTGTTTCTTGCATAGTTTGTATAACATAAGAGTATTGTATAGTATGAAAAAATCAGCCCTGCATGTAATTACTTTCATAGGAATTTTATGTATAAAACAGTGTACAGAAGCGCAGACCTATACTTTTAAGGGTCAGGTTTCTTTGTGGAATACACTAAATTTTGAACAGTTAAAACAACCCCAGGCAGGTATTCGTTATATCCCCTCGTTTAATGTGCAACAATCGGTTTCAGAAACAGGAATGTTTGATATAAAATGTTCTTTTAATATGTTTGCAACTGCCAGCTTGAATAATGAACAGGAATTGTCTTCTTATACAAAATTTAAAACATACAGACTATGGCTCAGATATTCTTCCAGTCAGTTTGAAGCCAGAATCGGACTACAGAAAATTAATTTTGGACCAGCAATCCTGCTGAGATCACTCATGTGGTTTGATCGTATCGATCCCCGGGATCCGCTTCAAATAACAGACGGTGTATATGGACTGCTTTTACGTTACTATTTTTTAAATAATACAAACATCTGGTTCTGGACTTTATTAGGAAACGATAAACAAAAAGGGTGGGAAATTATGCCATCTACAAAGTATGATCTTGAGATGGGAGGTAGAGGGCAATTTCCGGTCCCCAAGGGAGAAGTAGGATTCACATTCCATCAGCGGAGTGTAGATATTAATAAAGGTTTGGAAATGATACCCTTATTTTTTAATTCAACTCTTTCCGAAATACCCTCGGTGGCTTATCTGAAGGAATTTTTTGATCTTCATGATTTCAGAGAATACCGCTACAGTTGTGATGGGAAATGGGATGTTGAGATAGGCATATGGTTAGAGAGTGTACTGATTTACCGGGATCTGGATATCTTACCCTATCAATATCAGAACATGTTTACCATAGGAGCTGATTATACCTTTGGTCTCGGGAATGGTGTTCATGTTATGGGAGAACATTTATTTTCCCAGTATTCTGAAGAGATGTTGGGTTCAGATCAGAGAGTTGATTTTTCAGCTTTTTTTCTTAATTATCCGCTGGGATTACTAGATAATATCTCCGGGATCATATTTTATGATTGGGATAATGAAGATTTTTATAGATTCTTACAATTTCAGAGGCAATATGACCGCTGGAGTTTCTATGTAATGATGTACTGGAATCCTGAGAGATTTCAGATTTATAATGCAGCTTCCGACAATTCTTTGTTTTCGGGTAAGGGATTTCAAATTATGTTAGTATTTAATCATTAAATTAGTTCCAAAGAATCTATGGAAAGTAAATATATAATATCAATAAAAAAGCAATTTCTTATTTTCCATATATTTGATAGAAAATACATTTTAAAGCGAGCTTATATATAAAAATTTTACAATCATTCTGCCACTCAATTTTTGTTAAAGAGATTTCCATGGCAGGATCACTTATACAAACATTGGAGGTTGATTTAAAAATGAAAATAATCAGAACCAAGGATCTTGTTAAGAATTTCCGGGTAGGAAGCGGAAAATTCATTGCTTTAAAGGGTGTAGATCTGGAAATTGAGTCTGGTGAATTTACTGGAATAATTGGACCAAGTGGTTCCGGAAAAACTACTTTACTGAATATCCTAGGAGCACTTGATACTCCCAGTGAAGGTAGTGCTATAGTAATGGAGAAAGAAATTGGAAAATTATCTAATAAGCAGGCTGCACTATTGAGAAATAAAAATTTTGGTTTTATTTTTCAGACATATAACCTGCTTCCTGTTTATACTGCCTATGAGAATGTTGAATTTCCATTATTATTGTTAAAAAAATCTGCTGCGGAAAGAGATCGAGCTGTAAAACAAGCTTTAAAATGGCTTGGAATTTCTGATAAGATCGATTCCAGACCGGCTCAGCTATCAGGTGGTGAATGTCAGCGGGTAGCTATTGCCAGGGCTATGGTAAAAAAGCCGAAGATTGTTTTTGCAGACGAACCTACTGCTAACCTTGATGCTGAAAATTCTCATAATATTTTAAAAACCATGGTAACATTAAATAAGAAAGTAGGTACCACATTCCTCTTTGCCACTCACGATGAGAAGGTTATTAAATATCTGCGGCGGAAAATTTCATTAATAGATGGAAAGATTGCTAAAGATGAAAGATAAATACTGATTATGGTAGTGTTAAAAGTTTCGTAAAAAAGGAAGAAAATAATAAAACCACGAAGTACACGAAGGGCACGAAAACATAAATAATATTGGTTATGAAATTTGGTTATAAAAAATTTGATGTGTGTTGTATTAAATCCCCCATACCCACCTTCGGTTTTCTCAGGACAGGCTCTTTACAAAAGGGGGCTTTAGTAAATTGTTTTTATGTAAATTATATGAGTATTTTAAGAAATGGATTTACCTTTAAATCCCTCTTTTCTAAAGAGGGATTTAGGGAGATTTTGTTTTAAGAGGTACCGATAATAATTCCTTATTTTTAGTATATTTCGTGCCTGTCCTGTAAAATTTAGTTTTTTATTTAACAGGGGGAATTGTTTTTAGAGCGGCCTCATAAATTAAAAAATGTGAAATTTTAACACTACTCTTATTACCGGAGAGAAACCGATTAATTTAAAGGAAGGAGAGCAAAAATGCTTGCTTTTAAACTTGCATGGCGGAATTTAAAAGGGGCTGGATTACGTACCTGGCTGACTGTATTTATTCTATCTCTTTCTTTTCTAATAATTATCTGGTATAAAGGAATTATGAACGGATGGGAGAGACAGGCTTACCGTGATACTATTAATCAAAAAATTGGTGGCGGACAATACTTTCACCAGAAATACGATCCTTACGATCCTTTGACATTATCCGATGCCCATGGAGTATTACCCGAGAAAATGGTATCTGAAATAAAAAAAGGAAAAATGGCACCTGTATTAATTTCTCAAGCTACAATTTATCCTGAAGGTAGGCCCCAAAGCATTATAATCAAAGGTATAGATGTATCTCAAAAGATTTTGGATTTACCCACTAAATTTTTAGATACTAATTTAGAAGCAATACCTGTAATGATAGGAGCCAGTATAGCGGAGAGTAATAACCTGAAGAGAGGTGACTCCTTTACCATCCGCTGGCGGGATGCAAATGGAACCTTTGATGCTGCAGATGCAGAAGTCATGCACATATTCAAAACTAATGTGCCCACAATCGATAAAGGACAAATCTGGATACCAATAAAACGTCTTCAAGAAATGCTTCAGATGCCCTCAGAAGCAACCATAGTGATAACGGCCAAGGAAGAGGGTATGAGCGAAGATATTGGAAGCTGGTCTTTTAAGGATCATGACTATTTGCTCAAAGATATTGAGGATTTGATAAAAGCGAAAAGTATTGGTGGATATATTATGTGGTTGTTTCTTTCAGCCCTTGCCTGGCTGGCAATATTTGATACTCAGGTTTTATCAATATTCCGGCGTCAAAAAGAGATAGGAACTGACATTGCCCTTGGTATGACCCGTGCCCAGGTAGTCAGACTCTTTACAATTGAGGGTGCAATGCATGGAGTCTTGGCAGCAATTCTTGCGGCAATTTACGGTATTCCTCTTTTATATCTTCAGTATGTTAAAGGGTATCCCCTGCCGGAAGGTACGGATGAATACGGATTTGCCATTTCTGAGACAATATACCCATATTACAGTATTGGATTAATAGTTGTTACAACTTTGCTTACCTTAATTTCAACTACCATAATAAGCTACCTCCCTGCCAGAAGAATTGCCAGGATGAAACCAACAGATGCAATAAGGGGGAAAGCACAATGATTAAATTTCTTATTAATGGATTACTGCGGGACCGTCACCGGAGTTTTTTTCCTGTAATTACCGTATCTCTCGGAGCTATGCTGACCGTAGTGTTATCCTGCTGGATAAACGGTGCTTTTGATGATATGACTGATTTTAATGCCAGGTTTATTACTGGACATGTCAGGATCATGACCGATGCCTATTCACAAAACGAGGATCAGCTCCCTAACGATCTGGCCTTGATCGGAGTAGATAACCTTATGAATAATTTGTGCAAAGATTATTCCCATATGAGCTGGGTCAAGAGAATTAAATTTGCCGGATTATTAGATATGCCGGATGAAAAGGGGGAAACAAAAACTCAGGGACCTACATTGGGGATGGCAGTGGATCTATTATCTGAAAATAGTGGGGAAAAAGAGAGATTGAATATTGAAGAATCAATAGTAAGGGGTAATTTACCACAGAAATCGGGTGAAATTCTAATCAGTGATGAATTTGCAAAAAAATTGAATATACAACCGGGTGATGTTGTTACCCTGATAAGTTCTACTATGTTTAGAAGTATGGCTATTTATAATTTTACGGTTGCCGGAACAGTTAATTTCGGGACTACAGTCATGAATAAAAGTGCGATTGTAGTTGATATAAATGATGCTCAAATTGTTCTGGATATGAAAAATGCTGCTGGTGAAATTCTGGGATATTTTAATAATAAGAGATATAATGATGAAAAAGCAAAAGCGGTTACTGAGGATTTTAATAATAAAAATTTTAATACGGATGATGAATTCAGTCCTAAAATGGTTCGATTACAGGAATACCCCAGTTTAAAGGAATATCTTGAATATGGGGACTCAATGGCAGGGATAATAATATTTATATTTGTATTAGTAATGTCGATTGTATTATGGAATTCGGGATTACTCGGGGGTATCCGCAGGTATGGAGAAATCGGTGTCAGGCTGGCTATTGGTGAGAACAAGGGGCATGTATACAGATACATGATTTACGAATCAATAGTCATTGGAATTGCCGGTTCTGTTATTGGTTCAGTTATAGGTTTATTTTTCGCCTATTTATTGTCAAAAGGAATTGATTTTGGGTCTTTGATGAAAGAGAGTACTATGATGATACCGACTAAAATTCATGCAAAAATCACAGCAGGATCCTATTATATCGGGTTTATTCCGGGATTATTTTCTACAGTACTTGGTACTTCGCTTTCCGGTATAGGAATTTTTAGAAGAAGTACTGCCCGGCTTTTCAAGGAACTGGAAGTGTAGGTAAGTTGAAGTGTCAGAATAGTATAAAGAAAGGATTAAATTAAACCATAAGGTCCTGAATTATTTTCATACTAAGACACTAAGGCATAAAGTATTGTTTAAAAAGAAAAAAACTTCAAATAACCACAAAGTATAGAGAACAAAGGAGGAGAGTACAGAGATTGATTCAAATAATTATTTTAATCTCATCCCAGCCCAGTGTATTGGAATGAGGATAGACCTGTCCCGAACTTGATGTGGGGGGATTTAAGGAGATCATATTTTCAGAATCATAAAAGGAGAAATCTATGATGAAGTTCTTAATTTCCGCATTTTTGATCATTATGAATGTTACCATTTCTGCCCAGAATCCCACCGGACAGAAGGTTTTGAAACTGATAGATGAAAACATGAATTCCGAAACCAAAATAGTTACTTCCCAAATGATTATTCAGGGTAGACGCGGCAGTAGAACAATTGAATCCAAAAGCTGGATAGAGGGTGAGGAAAAATCTTTTACCGAGTACCTGTCTCCGCCCCGGGAACAGGGAACCAAAATGCTTAAAATCGAAGATAATCTCTGGATGTACTCCCCATCAACTGACAGAATCATAAAAATTTCCGGACACATGCTCAGACAGTCTGTTATGGGTTCAGACCTCTCCTATGAGGATATGATGGAGGATCCCAGACTGGAAAATCATTATGATCCTGTGGTTACTGGCATAGATACTTTGGATGGTATTGAATGCTGGATTCTGGAACTTACGGCCAAAACCAAAGAGGTTACCTATTATTTTCGTAAGATGTGGATCGATAAAGAAAGGTATATTCCCTTAAAGGAGGAGTTGTATGCTAAGAGCGGGAAGTTGCTCAAGAGAACTGAGATAAAGGATATCAGGCAGGTGCAGGGCAGGTGGTATCCTTATAAGATTATTTTTAAGGATGTGTTAAAAAAAGGTGAGGGTACTGAGTTTCTTATTGGATCAATAACCTTTAATCAAGAAATTCCGGAGTATTTGTTTTCCAAGGCGGCGTTGAAGAAGTAGGTGGATTTTTTTGGATTGGAGTTTTAGGTGAAAGCTTACTTCCCTCGGGACAAATGTCCCGGATCATTGAGACGTTTAGGATGGATATCCCGGGTGATTGAAAAAAATAGCTGGAACTCGGAATAACAGAAAACAAAGGTAGGTTTTTCTGAGCGACTAAAAGGAGCGAAGAATCTCATGCCGGTAAGTCAAGCGGTTATAGGTTTTTCAGGGGGATACCATGTTGGTTCCGTTTTCCAATAAAAAAATTCTTTTTCCTTGACATTTTCTTAATATTTTTTTATCATTAAGCATTAATAATTTCTATTCTTATTATCATAGTACTTACTCATGAAGTGAAGGAATCCACACGTTTTATTTATTGATCTCTTTTCTGTGAAAAGCATTTATCATTAAACAGTTGGAAACTCAGCAAGACTAAAAAATCAACTTGAGCAAGGTTGCAATGGTATGAAAATTTTTTTTATTGAAAAAATCCTTGTGTAAGTAAATTTTGTCATATTTTTATTTATCTTAATTAATGAGGGGGAAGAAAAATGGAAACCTTAAAAGATTCAAAAAGGAATTTATGTTTTATCATTAAAATCATAGTATTAGCTGCGTTTTTAGTATGCGCAAACAATGCATTAGCCCAGTTCGAGGCAGATTTCCAAGCAAGTCCCAGATCTGGTTATGCACCTCTTAAGATCACCTTTACTGATCAGTCACAGGGACAGATCTTCAGCTGGGGTTGGAGTTTTCCAGGAGGATCACCCTCGACTGCTTCAGGAAAGGGTCCCCATACCGTGACCTATCAGAATCCAGGAACATATAACGTGAGTTTAACAATAGGAGGTTCACCTACTCAATACCCTCCACTGAGTGATACTAAAACAAAGACCAATTATATTAAGGTCTATAAACCAGAACCGGATAAGGACTATGGTGACGCACCGGATGACGGGACAGGTAAGTATCCTACCCTCAAAGCAAACAATGGTGCCTGTCATATCATAGATGACAGCATCTATTTAGGGGCTTCAGTTGATGCGGATGATGACGGCCAGCCGGATGATCAGAGTGAGGGAGATGATAACAATGACGATAGTGATGACGAAGACGGGGTAGTGATCCCCACTCTTGTTGCAGGTGATTCCGCATACATTAAAGTGACAGCGCATGGCAGTGGTTATTTGAATGCTTGGATCGATTTTAATCAGGACAGGGACTGGGAAGATGAGAGTGAACATGTTTTCAAGGCTGTACCCCTTACCGATGGTATGCATACCCTTGCCACATTTATTCCTGAAACTGCAGATACAGGGAAAACCTACAGTCGATTTCGTTTCAGTAAAGAATCAGAATTACCCTATGCAGGGAAAACCTACAGTCGATTTCCTTTCAGTCAAGAATCGGAATCACACGTATCATTTGGAGAGGTTGAAGATTATCTTGTGTATATACCTCAATTTATCTTAGCTTTTGAGCATGATTCTCTTGCCCTGGTTGCCTTATATAACAGTACAGATGGACCTAATTGGGATGAGAATGCTCACTGGTTGATAGGGCCGGTGAACAGCTGGTATGGCATTACAGTTTACGGAAACCGGGTGACAAGTATACATCTTAGTTCAAACCAGCTTACCGGATCCATTCCATCTGAACTGGGAAATCTGTCAAATTTGGAATACCTTGATCTTGTTTGTAACCAGCTTACCGGTATTCCTCCAGAACTGGGAAATCTGTCAAATCTGCAACGCCTTTCTCTTTATGAAAGTCAGCTTACCGGTACTATTCCTCCAGAATTGGGAAATCTGTCAAATCTGAAATCACTCGGGCTTAGTATCAACCAACTTACCGGCTCCATTCCATCAGAATTGGGAAATCTGGTAAATCTGGAAAACCTTGATCTTTATGATAACCTGCTTTCCAGCACCATTCCTCCAGAACTGGGAAATCTGTCAAATCTGAAAAACCTTGCTCTTGCTTTTAACCAACTTACCGGTACTATTCCTCCAGAACTGGGAAATCTGTCAAATCTGGAAGATCTACATCTTGGTATCAACCAGCTTACCGGTACCATTCCTACAGAACTGGGAAATCTGTCAAATCTGGAAAACCTTCTTTTTGGGGAAAACCAGCTTACTGGTACCATTCCTGCTGAATTAGGCAATCTAGCTAATCTGGAACTTCTTATTCTTTCTGATAACATGCTTACCGGCTCTATTCCTGCTGAATTAGGGTATCTGGTAAATCTGACAGGGCTTTATCTCGAAAATAATCAACTTTCCGGCCCCATTCCTCCGGAATTGGGAAATTTAGTCAATCTTCATGAACTTTATTTGAATAGTAACTTGCTTATTGGTTCCATTCCCTCATCTCTATCCAATTTAACTAATCTTTCTGATGTGTATGACAACAATGATTTTCGCTGGAATGGGCTGTATACCAATGATAACACACTTCGCACCTTTCTTAATAACATACAAGATGGTGGTGACTGGGAATCTACCCAAACCATTGCACCGAAAAATATCTCCTGTGGTTCCATAACCGATGTTTCTGTAACTGTGTCCTGGTCACCTATACCATATACCGCTAACACAGGTGGATACAAGGTAAATTACAGCACTAATGCAGGCGGTCCCTATACGGAGTTTGGCATGACCGCTGATAAAACTGCAAGTTCTCTCACTGTAACAGGACTGAATCCGGAAACCTTGTATTATTTTATGGTTAAAACCCAGACTAATCCGCATTCTAATAATAATAATACGGTTGTCAGTGAAATGTCAAATGAAGTATCAGCTGAAACCCTGGAACCTGCTGCTGTGGAACCTGAAGATGAGAAGAAAATACCTGACAGCTATGCCTTGTATCAAAACCATCCCAATCCGTTTAATCTGGAAACAGAAATTAGCTATGATGTACCCAAATCCGCTCAAGTGAACTTAACAATATACAATATGCTTGGTCAGCCCGTCTGTACTCTGGTTGACAAAAAAATGCCTGCTGGCTCCCATCAAGTTATCTGGGATGCTCAAGATAATACCGGTCAGGTAGTACCAAGTGGAATTTATATTTATATTCTCAAGAGTGATTCCTTTACGGAGAAGCGGAAAGCATTGTTAATGAAATAAATTTTTCTTATCAACCTGTGATTTTAACTCAGGTTTTTACCTGGTCCCAACGCAAGAGCATTGGGACCAGGGGGATAATACCCTAATAACCATGCTGTTATTTCCGCGAAAACGGGAATCTAGAGGTGGAGAGGCTATGGGGCTGAAAAATTGCATTATGTTTAAAAAAATATTCCTCATCCCATTGATGCCTGCTTTCGTGGGCATGACTTTTATTGGTAATTTCATTTCAACGTTTTGCAACGGTTGATCTGATTTGTATGGCTAATGTTTTTATCCATAGATTATTGATATTAACTGCTATCTTGTCATACAAATTGTATAACGATAAAAAATTATATTGATTTTTTCGATCGAAATGTGTATAGTATTACAGATAATCGAACGAAGGAGGTATACATGGGAGCTGTAAAAATTTCTCCTAAGTTTCAAGTTGTTATTCCACGCAGAGTAAGAGAATCTATGAAATTAACTCCGGGACAAAAGATACAGGTGATTCAATACAAAGACAGAATTGAATTAATCCCTGAAAAAAGGATAGCAGATATGAGAGGATTTCTGAAAGGAATAAACATTGATTTCAATCGTGGAGAGGATCGATTATGAACATAATCGATTCTTCTGCATGGTTAGAATATTTATCTGATGGACCTAAAGCAGACAATTATGAAAAACCTTTATCTGAATTAGATACTTTGATTGTTCCGACTATAACTATCTATGAAGTGTTCAAAGTCGTAATGAGAGAAAAAGATGAGAATACTGCATTACAGGCAATTGCTTTAATGCAGCAAGGTCAGGTAGTTGATTTAAATTCCGAGATTGCATTAAATGCTGCAAAATTAAGTATAGAACATAAAATTCCAATGGCTGACAGCATTATATTATCAACAGGTATATTATATGATTCGGTAATATGGACACAAGATATCGATTTTAAAGGTTTACCAAATGTAAAATATTTTAAGTCCTAATATATATGCAGAGAACTGGACGTATTATCCCGCCTTTATTTAAGATGTTATCAAAAAAATATAAAAAACATTTTAATGATTGTTAGGTTCCAGATGATAAATTCTAATTAAGAAACAACTGTTTTTTCATTCATATAATAATATTATTTAACATATAATCGAGAAGTGATAAAAATATTAAAATTTTTTACAAATATACCTTTATGTTTTTCTCAAATTTTTTGTTATATTTTTTTGTATCCCCATAGTAATATGATACACATGTAATAATGTGAAGAAGATGTATGTTATTAAAAAGAGCCTGACTGTTATTATTTGTATAAGTGTTGTGACTGTCACTGTAATGGTAAGGTCATGCAATCAAAGCATACCGGATAACAAAAGGTTAGGTAAATATCTTAACTTCATTGAACGGAAAATCAGTAGGCGGTTTATTCTTACTATAGGCGATTCAAACGGAAATGATACAAATGGCTGGCCTGTGGCGTTAAGGGCTCAGCTGAAGGATGACACCATATTGAATATTTCAGAAGGCGGCCGTACCATTGGTTTTGACAATTGCGGTAATCCGGAGTGGAATGTTTTGAAAAATATTGAAACCTATTTAAAACGGGGCTTACAGCATAGTCATCAAAAGCCAATTGATGAAGTAATTATTCTTTTAGGAACCAATGACAGCAAAGCCTGTTTTGAGGACAGAAAGGATGAGGTTACACCGAATCTGATCAGGCTAATTACAAAAATCCGGAGTTTTTATAATTCTGGTGGTCCACCACCACATATAAGTATTGTAACACCTCCGCCCTATGGTCCGGATTCTATGGTGCCTAAAAAAGCTCTCGGTGGTGATTACCGTGTACGTTTGCTGGTATCTCAATTTCTGGATGCAGCACTTCAGTATCATTGTGCTTATGTAAATATTTACCATTTAATCAAGCCGGTATTTGATTCTGTGGTTGTGGATCATGTGCATTTGAATCCTAAAGGTCAGGGAATTGTAGCTCAGGCTATAGTAGAAGTATTGAATGATCGAAAGGCCCCAAAACCACCTACCGGTGTAATGTACAGAGACAATATACTTTTCTGGGAGCAGTCAATCAGCAGTGATGTTATTGGCTATGAGATAATCAGTAGGGATAGGATTATTGAGGCTGTGACTGGCAACAAGGTCAAGCTTTCTTCAGAAATCATTGATATTTCTGTACGGGCGCGTGATGGTTATGGGAATGTGAGTATTGCGGTTATACCATAGTATATGGTGAGATGTTTTACTGACCTTAGAGCTTGAAGCTATAGAATATCATTTCATATTATATAAAATTTCAATAAAGAGAGGGCAGTAATGTCAAAAGAAAAAAAGTTATCAATCACTCGAAAAGAATTCATTAAGAGATCAGCCGGGATAGTGGCAGCTGGAATGATAGGAGCGAGATCCTTATTTAAGTCAAAAACCAAATTGCAGGAAAATACTCCTGAACGGCGTATCCTGGGTAGAACTGGGATAGAGGTAACTCCTCTGTGCTACGGAGCCTCACGAACCATGGAACCGGCATTGGTCAGGGCTGCACTTGACAGGGGGATAAATTTCATTGATACCGGACGAAGTTATTTCAACGGTGAAAATGAAATAATGTTAGGAAAAGCTATCAAAGGATTGAGAAAGGATCTGGTTATCCAGTCAAAGGCACGGGTACGCTTAAGTGAAAATGAAGGTAAACTTAATATAACATCGGTAGAGAATAAGATTCACACCATGCTCAACATTTCCCTTGATGAAAGTCTTAAAGCACTTCAAACCGACTACCTTGATATTTTGCTGCTTCACAGTGTATCTTCTCCAGACCTTCTCTTAAATGAAGCTGTGCTGGATTTTTTTAGAGCTGCAAAGAATTCCGGTAAAATTCGGGCCTACGGATTTTCATCTCACTCTAATCAGGTGGCTGTATTGAAAGCTGCCAATGAAAATTCATCCTATGAAGTATTAATGATACCTTACAATCATAAAGGCTCTTTTGTTCATTCCTTAAGCGGCCGCTACAGTGAGTGGGATCAGCTGGCAGTGGAAAAAGAATTGAAGAAAGCTGTAGAACAGAACACCGGAATTCTTGCCATGAAGACCTGTTCTGCCGGACCCTATGCACCAGATCAGGATACAAAACCATCTTACACAAATGCTCTTAAATGGGTAATTGAACAACCATTTATCCACAGTGCAGCAGTGGCTATGGCAAATTTTGAGGAAATAGAGGAAGACCTCCAAGCAATGTATGAGTAAATGGATTTTTTAAAAAATTGTATTGTATGTTCAAAATTATCCTCCCTCTTGGTTCTCAAAACCACTGAGCCTGGGAAACAGGAGGGTTGAGTGTGCATCCTTTCGCTATTTGCATAAACATACAAGTCTGCTGGTATAATTTTCCATCTGGGTTCTGAAGGTTGAAAAGTGGTGTAAACCGTAGAAATTTGCCGTTATAACCATATCAAAATATTTACAGCTCTAACAGCTGTATTAATAGATAAATAATTTTTCAATAGGAGATAATCATGATGAAAAACTTTGTTACATTTTCACTGATACTTTTTTTTTATCTACCATGATATTTGCTCAAGAACAATCGGAATTTCAGCAAAGACTGAATTTTTTTGTGGGAGAGTGGAAAAGCGTTTCAGTTAATCAAAAAATTGGTGAAGAATCTATTGGTAATTCATCTGTACATTGGATTATGGCTGGAAAATGGCTGCAGTGGAAATTTATTGCACAATTAAAACAAGGCCACCTTGAAGTTTTAACATTGATTAATTATCATAAAGAAAAAAATCAATATGCTTTCTATTCTTTTAATCCTATTGATGATGAACCTATACCTCATTATGGTAATTGGCTTGATGAAAATACATTAAAAATTAAGACAGACTTTCAATGCATAGAAGTCCGAGTCGATTTCAAGCTAAAAGAAAATGGAAATTTTTATCAAGAACACTCAAGAATTCATTCCTCAGGTGAATGGATCATGACTTCAAGAACGAAATATTCAAGATTACAAAAGAAATTTTATTTAAGTTTGACGAGGTGTTCTTAGACTTCTGAGGAAAATAAGTATATATTAAAGTGGAAATAAGTTATAAGTATATATTCTATTTTAATAATTATCAATAAAATAATTCCAAAGATTAATCCACCTTTATGGTCTTCTTTTTTTTTCAGGTTCCGTGACAGTTGTTTTGGTTGTTGATTTTTTTTTGGACTTGTCATCGGTGATTATTTCTGTTTTAATCAATTTTTCTTTCTTAGAAGAACCCTCATTCTCTTCCAGATCTGAAGGTTTTTGGGGAATAATAATCATACCAATAATATAGGCGATAATACCAGTTCCGCCTACTACAATGCTGATAACAAAAATTAATCTGATGATGACCGGGTCTATATCAAGATACTCGGCGATCCCTCCACATACTCCATTGATTACCTTATATTCTTTACTTTTATATAATCGTTTCATTTTACCACTCCTTATAAATTTTTTTTGTCATACTTTTCAAACGAAAAAAATTTAAAAATGTTTCTGAAAAAATATATTTTATAAAAAAAGTATTGTGGGATGGGGCTGTGGACCATCTAATGAATGAAAATAAAAGAAATTGCTATGACACAATACCGAAGATCATATATTCATAGTGGTACCTATTTTAAGCTCGGTGAGGTGTTCTTACTCCGAGAAAAAAAGGGGATACTAGGTTGTTTTTTTCCCACAAGAATTTTTCCGAAAAGAGAATGAGAATAATAAATAATGAGTACAAGAGAACATTCAGAATCATCGGAAAGTCCGGACCAATAAATACTGCATCATGCCCCGCCATTAAAATTTCCTTTCTTTTTTGGTTACATCCTTTATTAGTCAACAACCAATTTTTAAATAGTTCAATTACTCTAAAGTTACTTTATTTATGAGTCAATGCGACCTATGCATACACCAATTTTGCATTTTGAATCCAAAATAAAAATCATTATATTGTTTGAATTCTGATACTTGAATAGGATCACTTCGGTTAGAGGTAATTTTTATGAATGTAAAATCCATTCATATTTTTATTGCAGACGATAACTGCCTGCTTCTTGAAGGTCTTGTTTCTATGTTAGGGGAACAGGAAGACTTTGTTGTTGTAGGTACGGCGCCAAGCGGACGTGAGGCGTTGGAACAAATAAAAGACTTGCAGCCGGAAGTGGCGCTCATTGATATTGGTATGCCTGACAAGGATGGGCTCGAGGTGACGCAAATCCTGCATCAGGATTCCCCAGAAGTCAAAGTGATAATCCTCGGCCTGGTTGACTTGACTGATGAAATCATGGCGTGCATCGAAGCCGGGGCTACAGGTTATGTATTAAAGGAATCCTCATTTGACCACTTGGTTGAAACGATTCGATCGGTCCACCGCAATGAAGCATTCTGTTCACCAAGAATGGCAGCATCACTGTTCTCCCGCATCGCGGAGTTGACAAACGAAGTCAACGCGCAAATACCGCTTAATTCTGTCAAACTGACCGTGCGTGAGCTGGATGTCCTTAATCTGATCGCTGAGGATCTACCCAACAAAGAAATTGCCCAACGGCTTTTCATTGAAACGCAGACTGTGAAAAATCATATCCATAATATTCTAGATAAACTACAATTGCATAGCCGCTTCGAAGCCGTACAATATGCCCGCCAAAGAAAACTGTTGAAAAAGAAAAAATAAGACCAAGCTTTCCCTTCCATAAGTACTAGTACTTTTTTCACCAAAACATGATCCGGTCCATCATTAAACTAGTCCCTCCCATAGATCTATTTTGAACCTCCCGGTCTATTGACTATCTGCTCTCTATTACTGACATTGTTTTAGAATTTAAATGAGACAATGCCATGCCTAAAATTTATGTGATGTTTTCAAGCCGACCTAAGTTGTTATCGGAAGTTATCCGGAATTTGATTGATCGTCAACCGGATATGAAAGTGGTGGGAGAAGTCATTGATCCTATAGAACTCATATTTGCTCTCAGAGAAACGCCAGTGGATGTGGTCATCATCACACCGCTTAAAGCGAATGGAGAACCAAGAATTTGCGCCCAATTGCTCAAAGAACATCCACGGTTGAGAATTTTGATACTAACAGGAGAAAGTGAAGCCGTCTATATTTTTCAATCAGGTTCAAGCAGGACATGCATCAAAAAGCCTTCAGAGCAGGTCATCTTGGATGTAATTCGCGAGTCTTTGCCGCAGGTCACAGATTAAATAAAGATTTTTAAATATTGTCATCAGTGTATGATTTGTTCTTGTCGAAATAAAAGGAGTTGAATTAATGAAAAATTTATTAAAAAAAGATACCAGGTGCCTAATCATACAGTCAGAGTTTTCTGCATTCAGTTTTTGGAATTATGTGGATGTATGTAAAATGGTCGGAGCAAAATATCCAGCTACGCCTCTGGGTCTGTTGACAGTAGCCGCATTGCTGCCCCAACAATGGATGTTCAAACTGGTGGATGCGAATATTGAACCCGTTCTCGATGAACACTTCGCGTGGGCGGATATTTTATGTGTCGGCGGCATGCTGCCTCAGCAATCCAGCATACTTTCTATCATTGATCGGGCACATCAGTTTAATCTGCCTGTTGTTGCGGGCGGTCCAGATCCGACATCTCAGCCAGATTTGTATCAATCCGCCGATTATCTTGTACTCGGAGAGGGTGAAGTGACCATTCCCATGTTCATTGCAGATCTGGAAAAAGGCTGCACAAGCGGTGAATATCATTCAGAAGAAAAGGCTGATATGATCAAAGCAGTCGTCCCCAGGTTTGATTTAATTCGATTTCAGGATTATCTACAGGTCGGCATTCAATATTCCCGAGGCTGCCCTTTTCAATGTGAGTTTTGTAATATTGTTGAACTGTTTGGTAGAACGCCGCGAACCAAGGCTCCAGAGCAGATGCTTCAGGAACTCCAGACCCTTTATGATTTGGGTTATCGGGGATTCATTGATATTGTAGATGACAATTTTATCGGGAATAAAAAAAATGTCAAAAATGTGCTGACTGCCATCAGGGAATGGTCTGAGCGACACAAATATCCATTCTACTTTTCGACAGAATGCTCAATCAATCTGGTAGACGATGAGCATCTGATGCAGCTAATGAAAGATGTGGATTTTCGATATGTCTTCATAGGGATAGAAACGCCAGAAAAAACGGCCTTAATTATGACAAACAAGACTGCAAATGTAGACAAACCAATTGAAGCAACCATTAAAAAGATCAATTCATACGGTATTATTGTAGATGCAGGTTTTATCATAGGCTTTGATCATGAGAGTGATCAAATCGCTGAGAACATGATTCGCTGTATCCAGGATTCGGGCATATCTATGGCCCTGCTTGGCATGCTGTACGCATTGCCGAACACCAAATTATCAAAACGTTTGAGAAAGGAAGGAAGACTCTTTGAAGACAGTTCAAAACAGAAAGCAGACCAGATAATGATTGATCAAACAACAAATGGTTTGAATTTCATCACGACCAGACCAAGGATTGATATTTTAAGAGATTTTCTTCGTGTTGAAAGGGCCATTTATGATCCGAAAAATTATTTTAAAAGAGTTACCTATACAGCACTTCAGTTAAATTGGATTCCCAAATACAGACCTGGATTTATTAAAAGTTTAAAAATAGGGTTAGCCTTTGTAAAACTGAGCCATCAACTTGGAAAAAACAGGTCAACCGCGTGGCCCTATTATAAAATGTTATTGACGGTTCTCTTCAGGAATCCCAAAGCAATTGAACCCGCTATCAACCTCTCGGCCATGTTTATCCATTTTTATAAACAATCTCAATTTATAATAAATCATATCACCCAAGAGATTGAAGCGGTTGAGAGTCGTCACTTAGAGGAGAAATCGGAAATGGTTTTGTGGGATCCGGGTGTTCCTAAAAATGAATATGTCGAAGAAAACCTTGAACTTTAAGAGGTGGAACTATGAATCGCATGCATGTGAAAAATTAAGGGGGTGATACGCATTATGAACAGAATAAAATTGGCACTCCACTCCTCCTGTCGCTCATCCTTGCCTTATTTCTAGTTGTTGTTCAAAATACCGCGCCTGTACACGCACGCTTTCTCTGGTTGACAGCAGAAATGCCGATTATTGTGTTGTTGTTCCTGACTACGGCGGGAGGTTTTGTATCAGGGTTGCTCGCAGTGCTTTTCGTAAAAAGTAGCACAAAATCCAAAGCATAAATGGAGAATGAAATGAATGACAAAGACCTATATCAACAGAAAAAAAGGTGCAATTGGATGAGTGGAAAGCTGAGGTAGATAAGCTGAAGGCCAAGGCATCAGGGACCAATGCAGACGCTCAATTGGAAATAAACAAAATCATCAAGACACTTGAAAGCAAGATCGAAAAAAGCAAGGCAAAGCTGTTGGAGCTTGTTGAAGCTGGTGAAGACGCTGGGGAGTCAATCAAGGAACGTGTAGAATCGACTTGAGATTCCTTGAAGTATGCGGTTAGTGATACTGGCGCGAAACTCAGGGGTTTGAATTATCAAATTATTGTGTTTGGTATGGGTATTGACATCCCTGGAGGGCAGCATGAAAGAATTTATTGAATATCTGATTAAACACCTAGTCGATAAGCCGGATGAAGTTAAAATTAACGAAATTGCTGGCGAACAAACCGTTATCTTTGAATTGCATGTTGGCGATGGGGATATGGAAAAGGTGATAGGGTGACGTGGCAGAACTGCCGAATCTCTCCGAATTCTTTTAGCAGCAGTTGCAGTCAAACAGGGGAAGCGATATATTTTAGAAATACTTAGATGATAAAAAGGAGAAAGCTTTTAGCAACTAATAATTACGTATGTAAAATTCATTTATAAACATTTATATCAAAAAGGAGAATACCATGAATATTTATGTAGGAAACCTGTCACACGACGTCACTGAAGATGATTTGAAGGAAGCGTTTGAGGCCTTCGGGCAGGTCGCGTCCATCAATATTATTAAGGACAAACACAGTGGCGAACCTCGGGGCTTTGGATTTGTTGAGATGCCTTCTAAAGATGAAGCGCAATCGGCAATCAAGGATCTAAATGGCAAGGACTTAAAAGGGCAAAGTATTAATGTCAATGAGGCCCGCCCTCGCTCAGAAAACCGTCGAAGTGGAGGACGACGATTCTAGAAATCGGTATCCTGATATATTGATTCATCAAGATTCTATCTGGTTCTTAAAACCAGCTAGGGAGATATAAGGTGAGATTTTCCCAATGATATTATTGAACGGTTTTAAATGTAAACATAATTTAAGTTAGATAAGGAGGTTATGATGATTAGAAAAACCATCCGCGTGGGTGATGAAACCATTGAATTACCCACCATTAAAAAGATTTGGATTTATTTGGTTGTAATCGGTATTTTGGGGCTTTGGTTGGTTTTTTCCGCCTTTTACACCGTGGGTGCAGATGAAGTGGGAGTGATTCAGCGTTTTGGCAAATATACGCGCACCACCGAACCCGGACTTCATTCCAAAATACCGTTTAGCGTGGAAACTGTAAAAAAAGTCAAAGTGCAACGTGTGTTTAAAGAAGAATTCGGTTTCCGTACAAGGCAGGCGGGGATTCGCACAGAATATTCAAGCAAGGATCATTCCGGAGAATCGCTTATGCTCACTGGAGATCTAAATTCCGCGGTGGTGGACTGGATTGTTCAATATCGGGTAAAAGACCCGGTAAAATATCTGTTTCACGTGCGAAACGTCGTAGAAACCCTGCGCGATGCTTCCGAGTCCGTAATGCGTGAAGTTGTAGGAGACCACAGTGTAGATGAGGTAATCGTCCTAAGCAGACAGAATATCGAAGCGCTAGCGCAACAGTCCACTCAAACGTTGTTAGATGAATTCGATACCGGCATTGATATCGTGACTATTAAATTGCAGGATGTGAATCCACCGCAATCGGTGCAGCCGGCTTTTAATGAAGTCAATGAAGCCAGGCAGGAAAAAGAGCGAATCATAAATGAGGCTCTGGAAGCTTACAACAAAGTTGTACCACAAGCGAAAGGTCAGGCGGAGCAAACAATTCGGCAGGCGGAAGGCTATGCTACCAATCGTGTTAACCGGGCCAAAGGCGATGCGGAAAATTTCCTTGCTGTCTGGCAGGAATATAATAAGGCAGAAAACGTAACCCGACGCAGGCTTTATCTTGAAACCTTGCTTGATATTTTGCCCAAATTAGAAAAAATTTACATTATTGATGAACAGCAGAAAGGATTAATTCCTCTTCTACAATTTCAATCGAAGGAGGTAGTAAAATGAGAGTACGAATTGTAATAGTCAGTATAGTTGCAGTTGTAGCGTTCATTTTGTTAGTATCATCCGTTTATACGATTGATGAAACCGAACAGGTCATCATTCTGCAATTTGGTAAACCTGTTGGCAATCCCATTAAAGAAGCAGGATTGCATTTTAAGTTCCCATTTATTCAAAATGTAACCAGATTTGATAAACGCGTTCTAGAGTGGGACGGCGATGAAAATCAAATTCCTACGTCCGATAAAAAATATATTTGGGTAGATACGTTTGCCCGCTGGCGCATAGTGGAGCCGCTCAAATTTTATCAGTCAGTTAACAATGAGAGGAATGCCCACAGCCGCCTGGATGACATTATCGACAGTGCTACTCGAAATTTCGTATCCGAGAATCTTTTGATTGAAGCCGTCAGAAACAGCAATCGAGAATTGCAAATCACGATTGAAGAAGCAGAAGGTTTTGGCCTCGAAAGTGTAGTTCAACAAATCGAGAAGGGACGTAAACAAATTACAAAATTGATTTTACAGAAGGCTACTGAAACCATGCCGCAGTATGGCATAGAACTTTTAGATATGCGGATCAAGCGAATAAATTACATTGAAGAAGTCCGGCAAAAAGTCTACGAACGTATGATATCTGAACGTAAGCGTATTGCTGAAAAGTTCCGTTCTGAAGGACAGGGTAGGAAGGCCGAAATTGACGGTGAAAGAGAAAAAGAGTTACAAAGAATTACGTCAGAAGCTTATCGTAAAGCTCAGGTGATCAAAGGTAAGGCCGATGCC
>CAYUAG010000006.1:62808-64461 GCA_964442615.1 uncultured bacterium | reverse complement strand
CATACAGTTCGGACAGGGCTCTTTCTGCTTCTAAAGAACGCGGATTTTCAGTAATAATTTTTTTCAATTCTGCTATTTTTTTCTCAATATCATCTGTTTCAATCCCATTACCATTACTCTTGCCTGCTCCAGTCGAGCTTACCTGATTCAATGTAGGTCCAAGGATAGGTTCAGTATGTAAAGGGCCGATTATTTTGCTGCTTCCACCTTCTCCGGTTGAACCTAGCCAGTCAGGTTCAGTGGTCAATTTCAGGGAGGTAATTACATCACCACTTATTTGCGGGGTAATATCATCTCCCCACCAACAAAATAAGGCATCAATCCAGTCATTCCCTGGATGGTTGTATACCTCATAATAGGGATCACTTTCTCCATCTGTATCATAAATGGCATTTTCATCACCAGAAGAGGGATAACTGGTACATACAAAGGGATCACCATAATGAGCTTTAACCTCATCCTGAATATTGTTTCTAATTGTATTGTACCCTGCATCTTTATAATGACCTAACCAGATCACATCACTGTAACTGGTGTAAATACCATTTCTGGTTGAAGAAGGGCCTGTTCCATTTTCTTCAATCACATTCCAGCCAAACCAGAGCTTATTTCCGGACCAGCTGTAAACTCCATCTCTTTTATTGTTGTGGATATGGTTTCCAGTAAATTCAATCTCTGTATTGCTGTAGCACACCAGGCCGTGACGGTTGTCAAAAAATTCACAGTGAGAAATTGTTGCATCATTTTTGTGAATCCGAATTGCCTGGTCATTGTTATGGAAGGTGCAGTGTTCCACCAGATTATCTATGGTAGGAGTGTCTTTACCGGTAAACTTTAATGGCCAGTTGCCATATTTAAATTCACACCATTTAAACCGGTTGTGGCTGCCGTGCACAAAAATATTTTTCCAGGATTGGGCAGTATTTCCGTTTAGAGAAGTAAAAAGTATAGGATTATTTTCTTCACCCTCGGCAATGATTTTCGAACCTTCTCTGATATGAATGCTACGGTAGCCATCGATCTTTATAGTGGTACCGGGAAGAATTGTTAACGTCTTATTATTATCAATATTAATACCGTTACAAACTACATGTAAATTACCAAACCAGTATTCATTACTTGTGAATGTACCTCCCACAACTGCTGTATAAGGAATATAATTATGTTTTGTGACAGTAATATAAAGCGGTCTGGCATCTGTTGTGAAAGTATGACTTGAGATACCAGATTCCAAAGAATGATATTCTGCACCATTATTACCACTTGAAGCACAGATATCACAACCACTGATACTAGTATTTACAGTAATACTGCTGCCGTTATCAGTAATAGTAACATTAGTGAATTCCGAAGGAGTAGCAGTCCAAATTTCTAACTCAGGACTTCCTAAAACATTATAAATATCAAAACAATATCTAGTCGTACTATTATCCCCAAAAAATTGATAAAAGTAAAATTTTGCTCGAGTGGTCATAGATGACATTTCAAAAAAATTATTATCAAAAATTGACTTAAATAATCTTTTTTCGAGAATATCATCTTCAGCCCAAAATGTACCTCCAGAAGCCCCCCCCAAATGTAACAGATCCTTTCCCTTCTTCCTGTAACCAGGTTTCGCCGAAACACTCAGAGTATCCAAAATTACCTGTATAG
>CAYUAG010000006.1:59761-62798 GCA_964442615.1 uncultured bacterium | reverse complement strand
GGTTAGTGATTTCACATCCGATTGGGTAAAAGAAGGACCATCACTCCAGTATGTTTCCATACCATGTCCCGAATAGGTTACTATTGATCGTCCTTCATTTAACGCAGATGAAACATCCTCTGTTGTAGCTCCGTAAGTTTCCTCATAAAGCTTATCAGAAATGTAATCATTTGGATCCATGTAGGTACTAATTACATAATTATGGGTTCCTTCAGAGACGTAATAGTGGTCGTTTCCTGCAAGAAATGCAGCCTTTTTGATCCATGAAGTACCTGAACTTAAATTTAATGTTTCATAGTTAATGCTCTTTTCAGTTATGATTTCGGTTTGGTTTGTGTCAATTACCGAAAATCTACTAACCCAAATATCGGGTAAATAGTCTAAAGTATCTATATGGGAATAATAAAGATCTGAGACTTTTCCACTTCCAGTCCCAATAAAAGTGGGAATATAAACCGTATCTCCTACCAATAATACATAGGAAGGAGGGGGTGACCAAGTAGAATAAGCATCTCTTATATAGTTTCTAATACCAGTGTTACTTTGATCCGAAAGTTCTGAAAGTTTTGTAACAGTGATTTTAAATTTTTTATGTGCCATCCAACTTACAAAGGGTTGAATCTTATTATAAAAATTGTCATGAGTAATAATCAAAAAACCAATAGAAAGCTCCCCTCCTAGAGTACTCTTGTTCAATCCATTCTGTCTATAATTTCCATAGTTGATTACAGCACTCTTGAGTAGTTTTTCGAAAGCTGGAGACTGATATCTCCGACTTTTATTTTCCGTTTTTACAAGATCGGAGCCAGTAAGATTTATTTTTAATTCAATATTCGAATAAAGTTTTAGCTTGCCAGCTTTAGGATTATAATCCACAGGAAATACTTCAATTTGTACTAGTCTGCATCCCCGCATTTTACCAATTTCATTTATCTTAACAATATTGGTAAGATAATAGGAATCTTTTTGATAAAAATTTTTATCACTTTCAAAAATTATTTTCTCGTTAGGAATTTTTGGTATAGGTGGCTATACAGGGATGATTTTTGTATCTATTCCTACCTCAGCTAAATCAACTTCCTGATAAGTTGCATTTATCACTTCAAAGCTGAAATTAGCCCCATAAGGTGTTTCTATAAGCTCTCTTATAACAGGAAGTTGTGGTTTTCCAATTTTAGTGATATATCCATAATCAATCAGTGTTAACCGGGTAAAATCACCGCCTTTTGTGCTCAATCTTTTAGACAGCATTCCAGGGATATTGATATCAATACGTATATTATGAACATTAAAGTGTACAACTTGTAGATTTGCTTTTTGTGGAATACCAGAAGTACCGAATGAGATCCAATCATCTTGAGGCAATACAATAGAAACGATTAGTAATTGAAAAATTGTTATTAAAAAAAGTTTTTTACTTTTAATTACGTTTCTCATTTTTACCCTCCTTTTCTTGATTTTTACAGAATTTTGTTAAAATTAATTAATTACCGTAATATAATATTATACCATTCCAACCCACTGCCCATCCTTCATTTTGTGAAAGAAAATAAACTGATTGCAAGTAATCACTAATACTATTTTCAATCAAAGTCCATGAAATACCATTGTAATACATAATATATCCCCTTGACTTATTTTCTTCCTCTGAACCACGCCCTCCAACAGCCCATCCGTTATTCTCATCTGTAAAATATATTCCGGGAAGTCCCCAAGAATCATCAGGAGCAGGATTATCCACAAGATTCCACTCGGTACCATTATAATGCCAGGTTAGCGCAGAATTTGGGCCCGATTTAGCTGGACTAGATGTTACCCACCCTGAGGTGGCAGATAACATAAAAACATCATTGAAACAAAAGTTAAGAGAATCAACATGATTCCACATTCCATATTTATAATAGGATTTTCCTTTATAACCTACCACCCAACCTTCATCTTCAGAAGTAAAATAAAGTGATTGCCAACCGGCACCATATATATGATAATTCAACTCCCAATTCACACCATCATAATACACGATTGAACCTTGCAAATTACAAATATAACCATTAACTTGTGATACAAAATAAACCGAAGTCCAGTTGTTTGTGCTATCAAAAGTAGAAACATTTTGCCAGTCGGTACCATTATAATGTACAATAACACCAGAATCGCCCACTGCCCATCCATCATTGGAAGCGATGAAATAGACATCATTAAGGCGAGATTTAGTCGGGCTGTCAACGAGCTGCCACTGAGTTCCGTTATAATGAATAATTGTTCCTCTATGCCCTACCGCCCAACCATCTTCTGGATTCATAAAATGTACTGAATATAAAGACTCATCAGTTGGGCTTTCCACTTCGTACCATTTGGATACGGTTGTATCACTGCCGTTGCTATTTCCATTGTTATCCAGAGGATTTTTGTTTCTTTCGCAGTTATTAAAAATCAAAACCTGTATCAATGAAATAACCGTTAAACCAATCCAAATATTTTTAAACTTTCTCATTTTTCTATCCTCCTATATTTATTTTTTCAACGGCTAACTCGTGGTTTTTCCAACTAAGTAAATATTATCATTACCGGAAGAAAATGTTTATATCGCAATAAAAAGCCAATTATTAGTTACGCTTAAAATAATATTTTTATACCTGTCATTATTTAAATCTCCAGATCAACTTGGCTGACCTACTAAACTGGAACCTATTTTAAATTTAAAATCAGAAACAGGTTTTGGATCAGAATGTCAAAATAAATTGTATTTGCATCGTTAAAATAATTATAATTCGTAGACATTAAATCTTAAAACTCATTATTATTGAAATCACTATTATATTCAGAATTAAATATTATATAGTCTACCGGTATCAAATATCATTAATACTTCTAAGTAATCAAGGTTAAAGGATTTCATGGTTAACGAAAAGGGCAGGTCGTTAAAAAGTGCTTATATTTCTTTTTCCATCATCACCCCTTTTAATATTTTAGAAATTAAAACATTACCACAAGGGTTTTCATTTTGTTGTCACGACCTCCTTTTTTAATAATCTAT
>CAYUAG010000006.1:53947-59751 GCA_964442615.1 uncultured bacterium | reverse complement strand
CTTATTAGGTCATCTAGTAATGTTATAAATAACCACTCTTAAGCCGCCGTAGTGCTTGAAGAGTCGAAAGCAGTATATCCATAAAGCTCACTTCTTCCTGAAAACAATACTGATTCTGGTTGGTCACAATCAATAAAAAAGGTTAAATTCAGAAGACAAGGAAAAATTAATATTAGTAAGAAATATCTTTTTTAAATGTATACATCTTTTTGAATATCAGACTCTTTTATTTATGAATATAAAATTTCATATTAAAGAACTATCTATTAATCTAGACGTTCATTTTGATTGAAACGTGGCATATAAAAATATTTTAAAAGACATGATTTTTTACTCCACACTTATTTTTTTAGATTATGTTTCAAACTACTGTGTAGACAAGTTATTTTAATTTATTTTTACTATTTAAGGCGGTAGCCCGCTGTAATAAACCATTCAAGAAACCTACTTGGTTAAAATAAACTTCCTGGTTTCACAAAAATATCCTGCTTGCAGCTGATACAGGTACAATCCGCTGGGGTAATTCTCTCCTGTCCAGCGAATTCTGTACTTTCCTGCTGATTGATATTCCTTAATCAATGTTTCAACTTCTCTTCCAAGAAGATCATAGATCTTTAATGATACAATGCCGGGTTTAGATATCATATAGCGGATAGTTGTTGAGGGATTAAATGGATTGGGATAATTCTGATAAAGCAGCACTCTCTTAGGCATTGATGGGAAATGATAACTGTTATAAACATCCGTATCTCCGCCGGTGATTGTTTTGAATATACCATTTCCAACTGCCCAGCCTATATTTTCATTTAAAAAATAGATGTCTGATAATCCATTTGTAGAGGGACTTTTGTTTTCATGCCAAGTATTTCCACTATCAGTTGTTTTTATTATTGTGGATTCCAATTGGCCCGATATCCGAAATGCTCCTACAACCCATCCAATATTTTCATTTATAAAATAAACAGATGAATAATGTGATATAGGTGGTGTACCAGCCGGTATCCAATTTTCTCCATCTGTAGTTTTAAAAATATTATTATTACCATTATATGAACCAACTGCCCACCCTTTGTTAGCTCCAACAAAATGAAAGGAATACATGCTAAGGCTTGAATCAATGAATTGTTTACTCCAATGCTTCCCACCATCTATAGTTTTTAATAAACTTTTTCCAGCATAAAAAGAAACCCAGCCAGTAGTTATATCAATAAATTGTATATTATCTAATATCGTTCCTAATCCTGTTACAGATTTTTTCCAGGTATCACCCTTATCAGTAGTTTTTAATAATGTACCATTAGTAACAGTAATCCACCCAGTTGAATCGTTAATAAAATCAATAGAACTAAACTCCGTTAATGTATCAAAGGTTTGAATCATCCACGTTTGGCCATTATTAATTATTCGTAAAATGACACCATTTTTGGTATATGAAGGCCAATTACCTTTAATAATTGCTCCTACTGCAAATACATTTTTATTATCTATTGCATAGATTGAAGAAAGCGATAAACTGTCACTCTGATTCTGTTTATACCAATTTAAACCACCATCATTTGTATAAAATATGCTTCCTTTCTCGCCAACTACCCAACCTGTATCTTCATTTATAAAATAAATAGAATTGAACTCGTATTGCTCATCTCTTTGCGAAGCCCAACTCTCACCTCCATCCTTAGTCCTGTAAATTAATCCGGAACGACCAACTGCCCAGCCGTGTTCAGTATCAGAAAATTGAATTCTGTATAAATGACCTTGCACTTCATCTATATCCTTTCCAACCCAATTTTCACCACCGTCTGTGGTTTTTAATATATGTCCATAATAATCTCCCCCTACAATCCACCCTGTGTCTGCATTTACAAAATACACCGAGTAAAAATATTGATAATCCTCTTTCTGATACTCCTCAGAAAGATTCTGATAATCCCATGTTTCCCCTCCGTCAGTGGTCTTCAGAAATGTACCAAAGTAACCCACAATAAAACCAGTATCTTCATCAATAAAATGAATATCCTGCAGACCATACACTCTGGGTTCAATATCCTGTTGTATCCAGGTTTCTCCATAATCAGTAGTCTTGAATATCTCATTACCCCAATACCCATCTCCCACAATCCAGCCCGTACTGTCATTGGTGAAATAAACAGAAGTAAACTTGTGCACATGAAATCCGATTATCTGTGATGACCAGCTTTCTCCTCCATCAGTAGACTTCAACACAATTGCTCCGGTTTCACATGAACCTGCACCCACCACCCAGCCAGTATCTGCATTAACAAAAAAGATAGAGGTCAACCCTTTTGAGGTTACTGTATCCTGCTTTGTCCAGTTTTCCCCGCCATCAGTAGTCTTCAGCATTGTGCCGCTACTTCCAACTGCCCAGCCGGTGGTCACATCCTGAAAATAAACAGACACCAAATGTCCTGACATCCCGCAAATATGGTGTGTAACTTCCCAAGTCTCACCTCCGTCTGATGTTTTAATGATCGTTCCCAGTTCTCCCACTGCTACAGCAGTGTTTTCATTAATAACATGAAGGTCCCAGAGTGTATTACCCTGTGGTTTGGGGTACTGCCACTGCCAGCCCTGGGCAAATAGAGTACTTGATAAGAGTAAAAATATTACTATTCTCTTCATCATACATTATCTCCCTCGATAGAACAGATATATTCTTTCTTTAACTTTTTATTTTAATATCCAACCTTAATTATTTTTTTAATACTTAATCCTTTTTCTATCTTCAACCTGACAAGGTATACACCATTGGCAAGAATACACCCATTATAATTTTTCCCATCCCATGGTATTTCATAAGTACCTGGTTTCATTCTTTTATTGTAAATACTCTTTACTCTTTGTCCCAGAACGTTGTAGATGTCTAACTGAATAGAACTGGAATTTCTTATAGAAAAAGAAATGGAAGTATTGTTTATAAAAGGATTTGGAGAACTGTTAATTAACAAATTATTATTTACCTGATTGGTATTTTTATTTTTTATTCCTGATTCTTCAGCTAAGGTATAAACTTTTGCACTATTATGCGGTTTTCCATCATCAATTATAATTTCACTCTTTCCGTCACCATTAAAATCTCCAAGATTACAGCCATATTGTCCAAAATAACTAGGATCATTACCTTTTAAAATAATATCAGGTTCAGTTTCGAATTCTTCCCCACCATAATATATCTCTACCTGGCGAGGATATCGAGTTGATAATATTATATCATCATAATGATCATTATTTATATCACAATAGAATAATATGCCATCTGCTGTTGTAAATGTAATCTTTTTATCTAATGTTAACATTCCATTTTCTTTTCCATAATATATAGCAATAATACCCTGTGTAGTATTAATTCCTCCAGAAATAATAAGATCATTATAACCATCCTTATTAATATCACCATTTGCCTGCGGAGATTTTGTATCTAACCATATGTCTTCTAGTTCATAATCTTTTACTGTATCCATATTTGATCCACCCAAATAAATTTCATATTTTAAAGGCCCTTCAAATTGCTGCATGTTTCTGCTTGCTATCAGATCATCACATCCATCACCGTTGATATCACCCACAGCTTTATATAAACCAAATTCATCTCCAATATCACCCTCAATATGAAAATCACGGATAGGATCTATTTCTTCTCCTCCAAAGAATATATCCACCTGTCCATTAAAAACCATTTCCGGCCCAGTACCCCCTGCTATTATATCTGCATAACCATCTCCATTAAAATCTACGTTTCTATTACTCCCTGAATATTGAGCTCCACCTGAATAATTTATCCCATATAATATCATATCCGGCAAACAGGGATCAATGGTATAATTAGCATTGCCAAAATAAATATATATATCACAACAATAAGGCCAGCCATCAGTGACACTTAAGGTCATGTCTTTGTATCCGTCCTTGTTTAAATCACCTAACCAACCCGGTTGACCTATAAAACCGATATTTATTTCATATTCATAATCAGGTACAGGATTGGGATCAGAACTGCCTAAATAAAACTGCAGTTTTGTTTCCCCAGAAAAACGATTGTAATATGTATACAGCAAATCATCATACCCGTCATTATTGTAATCCCCACCATGTTGAGGAAGAAATCGAACACTATCTTCAGGCATTTCAAATGTCATCATTACCTCCAAACTATCAAGTGCAAAGGATTTCGAGGATAGTAAAAATAGACTGACTATTAAGAAAAAGTACTTACATTTTTTCAAATTCATCACCTCCTCTCAAAATTTTAAAATTCATACATTACCATAAAGTATTCCTATTTTATAAACATCACCTCCTTTCCAAATAATTCATTAGCTGAAATTTTAAAATACACCATCCCCTCACTTCTCTGTTCACTGTGTAAAGAAGTTAGCATGTAAAAAGATAGAGGTCAACCCTTTTGAGGTTACTGTATCCTGCTTTGTCCAGTTATCCCCGCCGTCAGTGGTCTTAAGCATTGTACCATTACTTCCAACCGCCCAGCCGGTAACTGCATCCTGAAAATAAACAGACACCAAATGTCCTGACATCCCACAAATATGGTGTTCAACTTCCCAGGTTTCTCCCCCATCTGTTGTTTTGATTACCGTTCCTAATTCTCCCACTGCTACAGCAGTGCTCTCATTAACAATATGAAGGTCCCAGAGTGTATTGCCCTGCGGTTTAGGATACTGCCACTGCCAGCCCTGGGAAAATAGAGTACTTGATAAGAGTAAAAATATTACTATTCGCTTCATCATACATTATCTCCCTCGATAGAACAGATATATTCTTTCTTTAACTTTTTATTTTAATATCCAACCTTAATTATTTTTTTAATACTTAATCCTTTTTCTATCTTCAACCTGACAAGGTATACACCATTGGCAAGAATACACCCATTATAATTTTTCCCATCCCATGGTATTTCATAAGTACCTGGTTTCATTCTTTTATTGTAAATACTCTTTACTCTTTGTCCCAGAACGTTGTAGATGTCTAACTGAATAGAACTGGAATTTCTTATAGAAAAAGAAATGGAAGTATTGTTTATAAAAGGATTTGGAGAACTGTTAATTAACAAATTATTATTTACCTGATTGGTATTTTTATTTTTTATTCCTGATTCTTCAGCTAAGGTATAAACTTTTGCACTATTATGCGGTTTTCCATCATCAATTATAATTTCATTCTTTCCGTCACCATTAAAATCTCCAAGATTACAATCATATTCACCAAAGTATCCTTCCGGATTATCTCCTTCAAGAATAATATCCGGCTCAAGGTCAAATTCTGCACTGCCATAATATATATAAACCTTATTTTCATTTCTTATAGATACACATATATCAGAAAATCCATCGTTATTTATGTTACAATAGAATATATTTGAAGGATAAGAGTTAAGTTCAAGTCTATAATTTTCGATTAAATTTTCATCTTCTTTACCCAAATAAATTATACCACCAGATATTATTAAATCATCAAAACCGTCTCCATTAATATCTCCATTAGCAATTGGTTGTACTAAAGAAGAATAATACAAATTGTCAAATACATAATCTTTAATCTCATCCATATTGGAACCGCCAAAATAAATTTCATATTTAAAAGGCCCTTCAAACTGCTGCATGTTTCTGCTTGCTATCAGATCATCACATCCATCACCATTGATATCACCCACAGCTTTATAAAGACCAAATTCGTCTCCAACATTACCCTGGATATGAAAATCACGAATAGCATCAACTTCTTCTCCTCCAAAGAATATATCCACCTGTCCATTAAAAACCATTTCCGGCCCA
>CAYUAG010000006.1:30936-53847 GCA_964442615.1 uncultured bacterium | reverse complement strand
AATAGACTGACTATTAAGAAAAAGTACTTACATTTTTTCAAATTCATCACCTCCTTTCAAAATTTTAAAATTCATACATTACCATAAAGTATTCCTATTTTATAAACACCACCTCCTCTCCAGATAACCTATAAGTTAAAATTATAAAGAAGGTCACACTCCTAACTCTCCTCTCTGTTCAATGCTTAACAAGGTAGCATGTACTAAAGAATCCCCCATTGTCTTTTCCTGAATTATTTTTTGATTTGAATTCTATAAGTAGATTAATTATTAATTGAATAATTGTCAAGAAAAACATTAAAAATTTTCTTTTATAAAAAGTAAACCTACCATTTCTTAGGCATTATCAAACCAAGCAGGGGGAAAATAACTACATAAAAAATATGAGGTATGACAGTCAGGGGATAGTAGATTAAAAGATTCCGGTTTTCCAGTAATTTTTTTGCAGGAAGCAAAAACCGTATTTCAAAAAATATTTTTATAAAAAGAGTAATAAATAAAGAAGGTAATAAGTTAGGGAGGAAAAAGACTGTAATAATCAATCCAGTTAGGAAAAGATAAAATAAATAGATAATAGATAGAAAAAGTTTAACCTTAAGAGGATAGGCAATATGTTTGGATGAAAAGCGTATTCTTTGTCTGAGGAATGATTTAAAATTTTCTGGAGGATCATTGAAAACTGCGGTAGATTTTAAGGGGGAATAATTTATTTTAAAGTTAGATTTTTGTTTTATACGATGCATAAGAAGGTCATCATCACCTGACATCCATTGTATGGAATCACCAAACCCCCCGATATCATTGAATAGTTTTCTTTTGTAGGAAAGATTAGCACCATTACAGGTGAGAGGAAATCCTAAAGCTGTGGTTGCAGCGGTAACTGACCCCATAACAAAATACTCCAGAGCCAGGATTTTATGAAACAGGGTATCAAATGGGAATTCAGTTCTATAGGGGGCATACCCCAGGACCATACCTGTATCTTTTAAATAGCGGGAAGCAATACCCTTAATCCAATTTTTTCCTGGATTTGTATCCGCATCGGTAGTTATTATGATTTCATTCTGTGCCTTCTTTATTGCTTCGCTAATGGCTCTTTTTTTGGGAGCGACATTGGGAAAGTTATTATCAATTTTTATAATTTTTATATTTGATTGTTGATGTGCATACTCTTTCATTATTTTCAGGGTTTCATCTTCGGATCGGTCATCAACCAAGATAATCTCAGTAAGGTCTGCTGGATAATTTTGAGATCCTAGTGATCTTAAAAGCCGGGGAAGGGTGTTTTCTTCATTGTGTGCTGGTATGATTACTGAAACAGATAATTTTTTTGTTGAGATAGGTTTTTTAAGTTTGGAAAGGCCTTTCCTGAAATAGATGAGGATAATAGAGTAGCATAACAGTAGAATACAGAATAATATTTTAAAAATTGATTCAATCATTTGGTTTTTTCCCAATTTGGATTAGAGGAAAAAGTAAAAATTTATTAGTTCTCTCTGTGTATTCTGTGGCTATTCTTTAACCTGCCCCCATTTCAAATAAAAGATCGAGGTTGTAAGGTTAGGTTTTTATTATTGGAATATAAAAATGTTTACTGATACTTCAAAGAATATTTGTAAAAAAAGATTTTAAACTAATTTTTATTGATTAAGATTGGATTTTTTACTACATTAAAAAAATATATTGAGATCAATAGTATCAGGAGGCAAAAGATGAGTTTTAAAAAAGTATCCTATATAAGTCTTTTTTTAGTTTTTTTTATCTGCCTTAATAATGTAAGCAGATCTCAGACTTTATTAACAGATCAAGATAAATATTGGATTTTTTTTAAAAATAAAGGACCTCAGAGATTAGAAAAGGCTGACCCTAGAAGCTTTGCTCTTGAACTTGGAATTTCGCAGAGAGCCTTAGAGCGCCGTTCCAAAATGGATACACATTCTTTAATTGATAAACTGGATCTACCTGTGTATAAAGGGTATCTTAGAGAATTAGAAGGTATGGGATTTGAACCAGATGTATACTCACGATGGCTGAATGGAGTGAGTATGATTGTTTCTTCAGAAAAAATAAAACAAATACAATCTCTTAGCTTTGTTAAGAAAATCAAACCAGTTGTTTCGTTTGTCATAAATCCACCAGAGCTTTTGCACATTGCCAAACCGGAATGTATGATAGAAACAGAAGATTATACATATGATTACGGCCCCAGTTTTTTTCAAAATAGTCAGATACGTGTTCCTGAAATACATGATATGGGAATAAATGGTAAAGGAGTTCTCATAGGAATGATAGATTCCGGATTTGATTATCAGGGAAGAGAGGTTTTTTCCCACCTGGATATTTATAAGGAATATGACTTTCACTGGGATGATAGCACAACTGCAAATCAGGAAAATGATCCCTTTTATCAGGATGACCACGGAACTCAAACCCTATCAGTTATAGGCGGTTTTTATGAAGGTAATCTTATTGGTCCGGCTTTTGGAGCCTCCTTTATGCTGGCAAAAACAGAATGGATTCCCACTGAAACCAGGATTGAAGAAGATCACTGGGTAGAAGCTGTAGAATGGATGGAAAGAGAAGGAGTTGATATTGTGTCCACGTCTCTGGGATATACTGAATTTGAGGGAGGATGGGGGTATACTTATGAAGATATAAATGGTGATACATGTGTTACTACCAAAGCTGCTGATATTGCTGCTTCTAAAGGAGTAGTGGTTGTTGCTTCTGCAGGTAATGCGAGAGATGATCCCTGGCATTATATAATCTCCCCTGCTGATGGAGACAGTGTGATTGCAGTTGGTGCTGTTGATTTTAATGGTGATATTACTTCCTTCAGCTCTGCTGGACCCACAGCTGATGGAAGAATTAAGCCTGATGTAGTTGCAATGGGGAGCAGTGTAGTAGCAATTTCTCCAGCGAGTTTAAATGGAATTACTTATACAGGGGGGACTTCATTTTCCTGTCCTCTGGTTGCTGGTGTCTGTGCATTGGTACTTCAGGCGCATCCAGAATTAGAACCAATGCAGGTAAGAGATGCAATTCGGGAAACAGCAGTTAAGACTGCTGAACAAGTGGATACTCTCTATGGATGGGGTCTGGTGGATAGTTATGAGGCTGTATTTTATCATGGTGTGGTTTTTACAAATTTTTCTCAGGTAGATTTAACAAATGATCAGAATCAGGGAGTAGAAATGGAAATATTGTGGAAATATGCTATTGATCCTGATTCTGTTTATTTGCATTATACATTGGCTGAAGAAACTTTCTTTACAACTATCAAAATGGATCCTGTTCTAACTGGGAGCAGTGTTTACAGGGCAGTTATTTCTTCAAGTATTGATCTAGAAAATATTAAATTTTATGTTTCGGTAAGAGATTCTCTTGGAGATGAATATATTGGTCCAATTGGAGCACCTGATGTTTTATATGAAGGATTAACCTCTGTAGATTCAAACCAGATTGATTTAGATAAAACCTTCAAACTTTCCCAGAATTATCCTAATCCATTTAACGGGTATACTTTTTTTCCGCTTATTCTTACTCAAAGAGCTCAGGTTAAGATGCAGATTTATAATATTATTGGTCAAAAAGTGAGAACCATATATAATGATGTTCTTAACAGAGGTGTTTATGATCGTAAATTTATGTGGGATGGAATTAATGAAACTGGAATTCCAGTAACCTCTGGATTATATATATTAAAAACTACTGTTGGTAAGGTTGTACAAACGTGCAAAATAGTGTATGTTAAATAGTTTAAAATATGGAGAAAATGAGTTTAAAAATGAGAAAATAGTATTGATTTTTAACGAAAAAATACTTAATATAAAGATCTATTGTAAAAAGATATTTATCAATTTATTTATATATGGGAGGTGATTAAATTTGAAGATTACGCCTCTAGATATTAAGAAGCAGCAGTTTAAAATAAAGGTTCGTGGTTTTGATAAAACTGAAGTTGAGGCTTTTTTAGAGATGGTAGCTAATGAATATGAATCTGTGATTGATGAAAAAAATAAACTTACAATAGAAGTCTCAAAGCTGAAAACTCAGCTTGATGATTACCAACAAGTGGAGAAAACCTTACAGGAAACCTTAATGAATGCACAGGAGAGTGTAAGTCAATCTAAGGAGAATTCAAAACGTGAAGCAGATATAATTAAACGAGAAGCAGAGCTTAAAGCAGAAAAAATACTTGATGAGGCACGAGAAAAGTTAGATAAGATGAAGAATGAACTGAAAATTATAAAAACACAGAAGGAATCATTTTCAAAACGGTTGAAGCATCTATTACAATCTCAGATAGAATTGATTGATGTATTGGAGTTGGATGATGTGGATTTTATTGAAGAATCTAGAAATCTCTCTAAAATATATAGGAAAAAGTCAGTGGTTGCTTCCTCAAATAACATAAAACAAAAAAAATAGCATTATAAGATAGGTGAAGACTTAGATAATTTATTTGGAGGGAAATATGCAATTTAATAAAGTGGTTGGGATTTTAGTGTTTTTAGTATTTATTTTATCAGGTTGTACAAAATATACAATGACATCATATGACAATGTGGAAGCAACCAATTATGTCATAATAACCCAGTTTTCTAATGAAATGATCACAGGTACAGTTACAGATGTAAAGCCTCATCAGATAATTATTTTAGAGAATGGTGGATTTAAGAGAGCAGTGACAAGATCTTCTATTAAATCAGTTAAACTAAAGCAGCCTGTGTATGATGAATTTAGCAGGGGAATATCAGAACCTGAGATAGTATCTAATCAAACCAAAAGTAATACTGTGATATATGGGATTGGTGGTGGGATTATAAGTTGTGGAGTTAGCTTTTTTATTGGATCTCTATTAGGAGAATCAGGGAGTACAGTGGCTCTGACTACGGGTGTGGGAGGAGTGTTAGGAATGTATTTATTTTTTCATGCAGGAGCAAAGAAGGATCGGAGGGATGCTATTGCAAAAATTTGTCAAGAAAGAAAATCTGAACTAATGAGGAAAGATCAAGGTTTTGAAGATAATAAAAATACTGATATTTGGGAGAATACTGGTGATAAGGAAGAGATGAAAAAAGAAGAACTGGAAAAAAGAAGAGAAGAGCTTCTTAAAAAACTCAAGGAAGTTGAAAAAGAGAAGAAGAAAAAGAAAAAGCTACAATAGAAACAATCTCAATTAATTGGGATAGAATTTTATGAAAAAAAATAAAATTGGCATTATCGGTGGAAGTGGTCTTTATGATATCGAGGGTATTGAAATAAAGTCAAAAGAAAAAATGTATACTCCTTTTGGTAATCCTTCCGATGAGTTAATAATAGGTAAGATAAAAGGAAAAGATGTTGTTTTTCTTCCCAGGCACGGAAAAGGTCACAAACTGTTACCTTCAGAGATTAATTACAGGGCAAATATTTGGGCTTTGAAGAAAATTGGAGTTAATAAAATTATTTCAGTCTCTGCTGTTGGTTCCTTAAAGGAACAAATCAGACCTCTTGATATTGTGCTCATAGATCAATTTTTTGATCGGACCAAATTTCGTAAGAGTACTTTTTTTGGGGATGGAATTGTAGCACATATTGATTTTTCACATCCTATTTGTTTGGACCTGAAGAGAATTGTATACGAAGTAGGTCAAGAGGTTGGGGAGGGTACAAGAATACATTTAGGCGGAACCTACTGCAACATTGAAGGACCAGCTTTTTCTACCAAAAGAGAATCCTTACTTTATCGATCCTGGGGATTTGATGTGGTTGGCATGACAAATCTTACAGAAGCTAAGTTGGCCCGGGAAGCAGAAATATGTTATACATCTATGGCCATGGTTACTGATTACGATTGTTGGAAGGAGGATGAGGAATGTGTCAATGTGAATATGATTATAGAAAATTTATCAAAGAATGCAATCATAGCAAAGAAAATAATTAAGAATGCAATCTTAGAGATTTCAGAGGGAAAATCATGTGAATGTAATAATGCGTTGAGAAATTCAATTTTAACTCCATTAGATAATATTCCATCTAATATAAAAGAGAAGCTTGAACCAATAATTGGTAAGTATTTAAGTAAATAAAAAGAGTAAAATTATTCAACATAATTATAATTAAATTATTAGGATAAATGTTAAAATCAAGAAAATTTATAGGGACAGGGAACAATTTTTTAAAATTACTATTCACCTGAAATTTAAAAGATTTAAAGACTGATCAAAACGAGAAGGGAGAAAAAAACAGAGGTGTCATTCAAAAAAATTAAAATACCTGTTGATTATAATGAAATTGAAAAGAGAATCTTAAGTTTTTGGGAAAAGAACAATATATTCGAAAAATCTATCACCACCCGTGCTGAGAGTAAATCTTTTACTTTTTATGAAGGACCTCCCACAGCAAATGGAAAACCTGGTATTCATCATGTTATATCAAGGACGGTAAAGGATTTTGTATGTCGTTATAAAACTATGCAGGGATATCGAGTTAATCGTAAGGCTGGTTGGGATACTCATGGTCTCCCTGTGGAAATTGAGGTTGAAAAAGAGTTAGGTCTGGAAACAAAGGATGAGATTGAAGAGTATGGAGTGGCAAAGTTTAATAAAAAGTGCAAGGAATCAGTGTTTACCTATCTTAAGGATTGGGATGAACTTACAAAAAGAATTGGATTTTGGATGGACCTTTCTGATCCTTATATTACTTATAATAATGAATATATTGAGACTGTGTGGTGGCTTTTAACTCAAATGTGGAAGAAAGGTGTTTTATATAGAGGTTTTAAAATTCTTCCATACTGTCCCCGATGTGAGACAGCTCTGTCCAGTCATGAGACATCTCTTGGGTATAAAGAAGTTAAAGATCAATCCATAACAGCAAAATTTCCTCTTACAAAAAGTAATAATTATTTTATATTGGCTTGGACAACAACTCCCTGGACACTTCCTGGTAATGTTGCTCTGGCTGTTGGAGAGGATATTTTGTATGTAGAAGTTGAACAGGAGTTTGAAGGTAGAAAAGAGATATATTATCTTGCAGAAAATCGTATGGATATTCTTGAGGGTGAATACAATGTTCTCCGTTCATTTCCAGGTAAAGAGATGAAGGGATGGCAGTATAAACCTCTTTTTGATTTTATCAATTTAAGTGATGAAGGGGAAAATGCATATTCTGTTGCCACAGCAGATTTTGTTACTACAGATGAGGGTACAGGTGTTGTCCATACTGCTGTCATGTATGGAGAGGATGACTATAAGCTTGGAATGGAGATCGGTTTGCCAGCTGTACATACAGTAGATGAACAAGGACGTTTCAATGAAAGAGTACCACTCTGGCAGGGTCGATATGTAAAAGAGGATAAACTTGAGAAGGAGATTATTAATAATTTAAAAGAAAATGGGCGTTTATACAAAGTTGAATCCTATGCACACTCTTACCCTCATTGCTGGAGATGTGATTCAGCTTTATTGTATTATGCAAATAAATCGTGGTATATTAAGACTACAGCCTTTAAAGAAAAATTAATTGAAAATAATAAAAATATAGACTGGTATCCAAGAGAAGTTGGTGAGGGAAGATTAGGAAAGTGGCTTGAGAGTAATGTTGATTGGGCATTATCAAGAACTCGTTATTGGGGAACACCTCTGAATATTTGGACTTGTCCTTCCTGTGAAAAAAATCAAGCTATTGAAAGTATAGAAGAATTAAAAAAGTTATCCGGACAAAATGAAATAAAAGATCTTCATAAACCATATATTGATGAGATCAAAATACCATGTCTGGATTGTGGTAAAGAAATGAAACGTACTCCAGAAGTAATCGACTGTTGGTTTGATTCTGGTGCTATGCCCTATGCTCAATTTCACTATCCTTTTGAGAACAGTAGTGTATTTGATAAAAATTTCCCCTGTGATTTTATTGCCGAAGGAGTAGATCAAACCAGAGGGTGGTTCTACTCTCTCCTGGCAATATCTACAATTATTTCTGGCCAATCTTCTTATAAAAGCTGTATATCAATTGAGATGATTCTGGATAAGGAAGGTCAGAAAATGTCAAAAAGCCGGGGAAATAGTGTTGATCCTTTTAAGATTATTGATGCGGATGGAGCAGATACACTACGTTGGTATCTTTATACTGTAAGTCCACCTTGGGTACCAACCAGATTTGATCCAGAAGGAATAAAAGAGGTGAAACGGAAATTTTTCGGAACATTAGTGAATACATATAATTTTTTTGTGATGTATGCTAATATTGATGACTTTGCCTATGATGGTGATAAGGTTATTTCTGTTGAAAATAGAGCTGATATTGATATGTGGATAATTTCATCTTTAAATTCACTTATTAACTCAATTGATAAGAGTCTTTCAAAAAATAATATTACTAAAGCAGCACGAAATATTCAGGATTTTGTCATTGATGATCTGTCTAACTGGTATATCAGAAGAAATAGGCGCAGGTTCTGGAAGTCAGAGATGAATGAGGATAAATCAGCCGCATATCAAACCTTATATGAGACTCTTTTTACCCTGGCAAAACTGTTAGCTCCATTTATACCATTTTTAGCTGATGAGATTTACACTAACTTAAATATTTTTGAAACTAAAGAGTGTGAAAGTGTACATTTATCAGAATATCCCCATCCACATCAAGATGAATATAGTTTTACGGATACTACTTTAGAAGATACCATGAAGACTACACGTGATGTTGTTATCATGTGTCGTTCAGTAAGGAATGATGCCAAAATAAAAATCAGACAACCTTTAGAAAAGGTTACGATTGTTTCCAAAGGTCAGAGACAGGAAAAGGCTATTGAATTTTTTAAAGATTTAATTCTTGAGGAAGTTAATGTAAATAAGCTTGAGTTTATTGATGATGTTTCAGAACTTATAGAGACAAGAATACGTCCAGTATTTAAAAAATTAGGACCAAAATTTGGTTCCAATGTCAATAAAGTAGCAGAGATTATTACAAATTTTTCTGAAGAAGAAGTGGATATGCTTCAGAGAGGTGAAACTATACATATAAATATTGATAAAGGAAAAGAGCTGGCGATTTCTTCAGAAGATGTTGAAATCTATACTGAATCAAAGGAAGGATTGGTTGTAAATAGTACAGATGGTTTAACAGTAGCTCTTGATGTCAAACTTACAGAAGATTTAATCAGTGAAGGATATGCCAGAGAATTTGTTAATAGAGTCCAAAAAATGAGAAAAGAAGCAGATTTTAATGTAACTGACAGGGTTAATGTTTATTTTAATGCTAGTGATAGAATAAAAAAATCAATCACTATTAAAAGTAAGTATATAAAACAGGAAGTCCTTGCTATTGAATTAAATGAAGAACTAAAAGAAGGCGAATACAGTAAAGAATGGAAAATTGATGATGAGATAATTAAAATAGGGATTGAAAGAACAAAAAAATAGGTGAATTAAGAAGATTAATTGTTGGTTAAAGGAGATAATGTATGAACAAGAAAGAATTGGAAAAATATAGAAAACTGTTATTTGAAAAGAGAGATGAAATGATTAAAGAAATGGAATATATTAAAAGTTCGGATATGGATATCACCTTAAAGGATGCTTCCGGTGATCATTCAGCCTATACATTTCATATGGCGGATCAGGGAACAGACAATATGGAAAGAGAAAAGAGTTTTTTCTATGCCCAGCGGGATGGCAGATATTTGTATCATCTTGATATGGCTTTAGAACGAATCGAAGATGGAACCTATGGGAAATGTGAGTCATGCGGTAAACAGATAGAAAAGAAGAGATTGGAAGCTGTACCACATGCTCGTTATTGTTTTGAGTGTAAATCAAAAGAGCAAAAGAAATAATTCAATTATAATCAGGAGTTTTTTGTGAGGCTTTATTTAATTATTGGATTGACTGTTATCATAGATCAAATTTCAAAAATAATCATTAAAGAAAGTATGTATCTGGGACAGTCTGTTAAGGTGGTAGGTAATTTTTTAAGATTAACCTATGTTGAAAATCCAGGTATTGCTTTTGGGATACGGGTAAGTAATCCTGTTATTTTTACTATACTATCATTGCTGGCAAGTATTGGAATAGTATTTTATATTTTTTATCACCGGAATGGTGATAATATACTTAAATATAGTCTATCAATTATTTTAGGTGGTGCTTTAGGGAATCTTGTTGATAGACTTTTTTTTAATAAAGTTGTAGATTTTATTGATGTGGGGATTGGGAATGTACGGTGGCCAGTTTTTAATGTAGCAGACTCTGCAGTTGTTATTGGTATGTTTATTCTTTTTTATGCTATGATCATACTAGAAAAAGGGGACAAAAATTCGCACCTTATCAAGGATGACCTCTTAGAATAGATGGTAGAAGAATGTATAAAGTTATCTGTTCCTGAAAAACAGAGTAGAGAAAGACTTGATATTTTTTTAGCCAACAGAATAACAAAAGTTTCTCGGAGTAAAATAAAACAAATTATCGAGACAGGAAATGTCACAGTTGGTGGAGATTATAAAAAACCACGCTATTTAGTCAAAGCAGGAGATGAGATAAAAGTTGTTATTCCCAGGCCTGAATCCCTAAATATTGAGCCTGAGAAAATACCTATTAATATTGTTTTTGAAGATGAGTCATTACTGATTGTTAATAAAAAAGCAGGTATGGTTGTCCATCCAGGGTATGGTAATAGAAGTGGAACTCTTGTTAATGCACTTTTAGGATATTGCAACCGATTATCTAAAGGAAGTGATCCAGTTCGTCCTGGGATAGTACATAGAATTGATAAAGATACAAGTGGACTTCTGGTAGTGGCTAAAAATGAGGAAATTCATAGAGCTTTAGCAGATCAATTTAAAAAAAAGTCTGTGATAAGAGAATATATAGCAATTGTATGGGGAAGAGTGAATAAAAAAGAGAAAACAATTGATACTATACTATCCCGGAGTAAAAGAGATCGAAGAAAGATGAGTGTTGAAAATAGAGGGAAAAGGGCAGTCACTAATTATCAAGTTATAGAAAGATTTAAACTTGCCTCAATGATAAGTCTTAGATTATTGACAGGACGTACACATCAAATAAGAGTACATTGTTCCTATATTGGTCATCCGGTGTTAGGTGATCAGATGTATGGGGGGCGGGGTGCTTGCTTGGGTGGATTAAATCAGAATGATACCAAGATAGCAATACAGTTATTAAAAATTATGCCTCGCCAGGCATTGCATGCAAAATGTTTAGGGTTTATTCATCCTGTGACTGATAAGGAATATTTTTTTGATTCAGAACTTCCTGATGATATGAATAAGTTAATAGAGTTTTTAAGAGAAAATGAGTAACTATTCAGGTTCAAGGTTCTAAAGTTTCCAGTTCAAGGTTTGCAAGTAATGAAGATTAAGCAATTTAAGGAAATTCAAGTTTAACAGCTAGCTTGTGAAATAACAAGAAAATATTTAATTTGACAAAGAAGCCGAAATTTTCAAACGATTATGGACTGAAGAAACAGATTAGAGCAGCAGCAGGCTCATCTATGATGTTGTTGATTTAATGCCATTTTGCTAAAATTTTGAACCAAAAAACAATGGGTTACGTAGTGCAAAGTCATAAAAAATCGATTAAATCAACCAGGTCATCAATTATCTCAAAAAATATGAAAAGCGTAAAATTAATAACTCTGAACCTATTAACTTGAATAGTTACATAAATTTTATAAAAACAATTAGTCTTTTTTGTGTATTTTGTGAGAGTTATCTTTTTTAGAGTGAATTCATTGATTATTACACAATTCTACTGGCTAAACTAGGTTTTGGTTTCGGGTGACTTTAAACTAGCTACCAGAAATAAGAAACAAGACGTAACCTAAGAGGATTGATATGAAATTAAAAAAAATCACAGATTTTCTCGATGAAAAATTAAGAATAAAAGAGATAGATGATTATAGTTTAAATGGGATGCAAATTGAAAATAGCGGTCAAGTGAATAAAGTGGGTTTTGCTGTAGATGCCTCCTTAGCAGCATTTAAACAAGCTGCTCAAGAGTCAGCTGATTTACTAGTTGTTCATCATGGTCTTTTCTGGGATAAACCTCTAGCAATAACAGGATCATTGTACCAGCGGCTTAAGATACTTTTAAATGCAGATATTGCCTTATATGCAGCTCATCTGCCCCTGGATTTACATAATGAATTAGGTAATAATGCCAGAGTTCAGAAGGTTCTGGGATGGAAGGTCTCTGGAGATTTTGGTGAGTATAGGGGAATTGAGATAGGAAAGAGAGTAGATTTTGATACTCCGGTTTCATTGGATCAGCTTGAAAATGAAATTTCAAAAAAATTAAAATGTAAACCCTTGGTGTGGAATTTTGGTAAGGAGAAGATTAAAAAAGCTGGATATGTCAGCGGGGGTGCAATAGATCTGCTTGAACAGGCGATCGATAAGGGACTGGATCTTTTCATAACCGGTGAACCAAAACATAGTTTTTACTGGACAGCAAAAGAGGCAGGGATCAATGTCATCTTTGCCGGTCACTATGCTACTGAGACCCTGGGAGTAAAGGCAGTCAGTGAACTGTTAGCAAAAAAATTTGGACTGGACTGTTTTTTTATTGATCTTCCCACTGGTTTGTAGAATAGTTTTATTGATCGCTATTTATTTAGAAATTAACTCCTCAAGGTTGTTAAAAAAGAAGAAATTAACCACAGAGTCACAGAGTAAGAAATGAGTACAAAGAGAAAAAAGGTTTGTTTATATTTATTTTATGATTTTTTTGTATTTCTCTGTGCACTCTATGGTTTCATTGTTTTTTCACTTTTTGACACCCCCAAGAAAAATTGTAACATTCTTCAGATAACAGGAAAGGAGTAATCATGCAAAAAGAAGGATTGCTGAATTCACTTATAATTGGTGTATGTATCGGGATTGCAGGCATAAGTATTGGAGTTGGATTTTATAAAGGACGAACTACAGATCGTTATGTTACGGTAAAAGGTTTAGCCGAACGAGAAGTTAATGCTAATCTGGCAATATGGCCCATTACCATAAAAGTAGCGGATAATAATCTAATAGAATTACAAAAAGAGATTGATGCAAACCGGGATGTTATTAAGAATTTTTTGATAGATGCCGGATTTAAAAAAGAACAGATTTCCTATTCCGCTCCCAAAATAACTGATACGGAAGCAGAGAAACGATACGGTAATGAATTAAAGAGTCAATATCGATATGTTGCTCAAACCACGGTAACAGCTCGTACAGAAAACGTATCTTTGGTTAAAAGAACAATGGAAGAATCAGGAAAACTTGTGGGACAGGGTATAGTATTAGCAGCTCAAAGTTGGCAGAATCCAACTGAATTTCTCTTTACCAGCTTAAATGATATAAAACCCGAAATGATAGAGGAGGCAACTAAAAATGCTCGAAAAGCGGCAGAGAAATTTGCTAAGGATTCGGGGAGTAAAGTAGGAAAGATAAGGAATGCATCCCAGGGGTATTTTTCAATCAGTAACAGAGATCAAAATTCTCCGGAGATCAAAAGAATACGGGTGGTGACAACCGTACAGTACTTTTTGATTGATTGATTTATACAGATGGATTCTTATAATTTGTTAGGATAATAGAATTATTAGGAATTGGATTTCTGAGACAAGGGTTGTAATTATAGGAGATGCTGAAAAGGATTCAGCATGACAGGGGTAATATATATTTGGGTGTTGCTCTGGATTTGTTTTTATTACAGGGATTAGTTTTACATAGGAATGGGGTCATCCTGAACTGGTTTCAGGATCTCGAAGGTGGTAGAGTTGTACAACCTCCCAAAAGTTACAAACCTTCGGAAGGTTTTTTAGCAGACCAGTTTATTCAAGTAATACTGACATTTCAAAAACTCACTCCCTTAATCCCAAGAAAATGTTTTTCTTGCATAGGAATATTTTAATCATTAATTTATTTTGATATAAAGTAAATTTTAATAGAGAGGTTTCTATGACACCAACACCAATTCTAGAAGTAAAAAATCTGAGTCTGCGGCTGGGGGACAAATTCATACTCAATAATCTGAGCATGGAATTCTGGTCCGGATATGTACATGCAGTGGTTGGCCCAAATGGTGCTGGTAAATCGACTCTTGCTTCCACTATTATGGGGCTTTCAGGATACACTCACTTTACCGGTGATATTTTTTTTGAAGGAAAATCAATCCGTAAGTTTTCCATTGACCAGCGTGCCCAAAATGGAATAACCATGGCCTGGCAGGAACCTGCCCGGTTTGAAGGACTTACAATTCAGCGTTTTATCCAAGCCGGAGCAAAAGAGAAATCAACTGAAAAAGTTCGGGAGGTAATTGAACTAGTGGGACTGGATCCAGGTAACTACTTGAACAGGGCTGTTGATACCACCCTTTCAGGTGGTGAAAGGAAGCGAATAGAGCTTGCTTCCATATTGATTATGAATCCTAAACTGGTCATAATGGATGAACCTGATTCTGGTATTGATGTGGATGCTTTGAATCGTATTTTTAAAGCTATCCAAGCATTTAAAAAAAATGGCAGTACTGTACTCCTGATTACTCATAGTATGACTGTGCTTCAGCAGGCTGATCATGGATTTCTCATCTGTTGTGGTAAATTACTGGAAAAAGGAAGTATCGAAAAGATAAATTCTTTTTTTGGTGATAAATGTATTCCCTGTGATCATAAAAACAAACCAGTTCTGGAGAGTACAAATGAATGAAAATGATTTAATTAAAAAGATGTATGAAAGTATTGGAGAATCTCATAAGCACGGTCCTGATGTTGCTCATGTTGAAATACATCATAATCAAGTTCTAGGGCTTCACTTAGTTGATGGCCTTCATATCGAAACCAAGGAATTGAAACATGGAATAAAAGCTGAGATTGTGGTTGAAAAAAATAAAAAAATTGAGAAACCGGTTAAAATTTGTTTTGGTATGATACCAGAAAAGGGAATACAGGAAATTATTATTCACACCACTATTCAAGATAATGCAAAAGTAGGCATCATTGCCAGTTGTACCTTTCCCTTTGCTAAAGATATTCTTCATACTATGGATGCGGTTCTTACCATTGGTAAGAATGCTGAGTATGCCTACATTGAACGACATGTACACGGTCCCCAGGGAGGAGTAAAGGTTATACCAAAAGCCAGAGTTCATCTTAAAGAAGGAGCACGATTCAGAACTGATTTTGAGTTAATTAAAGGGATGGTGGGAAAAATTGATATAGATTATGAGGCTGTCTGTGAGGCAAAAAGTATTTTGGAAATGACAGCCCGGGTACATGGAAAGGGTAATGATGTAATCAAGATTAATGAAAAGGCGTCTCTGGTAGGCAATGATGCTCGAGGTGTACTGAAAACCAATATTGCAGTACGAGAACAGGCACAGGCATTTATAAAGAATACACTTATCGCCAAAGCGGCTGGAGCTCGTGGGCATGTGGATTGTAAAGAAATTGTTCAAGATCAGGGATTAGCAAAAGCCATTCCGGTGGTGGAAGTACAGCATCCTAAAGCACATGTCACTCACGAAGCGGCTATTGGGAGTGTGGACTCAAAACAGCTGGAAACCCTTATGGCTCGAGGATTAAATGAGGATGATGCTACAGATTTAATTATAGAGGGACTGCTCAGTCCTTTGTGAGACATTATTTAATCTGAAGAATTCATAAACCACGAATTTCACGAAGAAAAGGGAGGATTTGAAAGATTTAGAATGCCATAAACGATTGAAAAAATAGAACGTATAAAATTAATTAAAATTTATTGATTGGTACACTTGGAGTTTTTTATTACGTATTGAGTTTTATTATTGGAAAGAATTCTTTGGGAATTTTAAGGTGAAAATTGGAATAATAAATTTTATAATTTCTTAAGCTGAATATTATTTATTCTGCAATTTTTTCAATATTGTTTATAAGCTCATCAAGTGAGTAGGGCTTATGTAGAATATTAAATTTACTTTTCTTATTTTTATTTCGGGGGGAAACAGGTTTTAGAAGACCGCTTGAAAGGAGTATTTTCAGATCAGGATTTTTTAAGGAGAGTTCTTCTGCTAAATCGATACCATTATTATCAGGCAGTAGAACATCTGAAAAAAGGATATCAAAGTTACCATTTTCTTTATTAAAAACATCTTTTGCTTCGTGTGCATCTTTAACCGCCACAACTGAGTAACCATTTCTTTTTAAGGCAATTTTTGATGTCTCACGAATATTAATCTCATCTTCAACTATTAGAATCTTTTTCATCATAAAAATTCCTTTGAAATAAGTTTATTTCCATCTTATTTAATTCAATTTGAAAAGAAATTTAAACATATTTGCTTTTTTTATTCACTTTTGAAATACTTTTTATACATATTAGCAGTAATATTTATAAGACAAATTGCATACCAGACGAAAATATATTTTTAGTTGTTTATATCACTATCAAGATTTATATTAGACAAGTTATTACTATTCATAGCTATCATAATTGATATGTAAGAATTTAGTAGAAGTTATTATGAGTAAAGATATTCAAAGAAAAAAAATATTAATAAAAGGAGTTGTACAAGGAGTAGGGTTCAGACCTTTTATCTATCGCAATGCGGTTAAGCGAGACCTGAAAGGATTTGTGATGAATACCTCTAAGGGAGTTGAAATAGAGATTGAAGGAGAGAGCAGTGTACTTGATGATTTTATTGATGCCATCAAAACAGAATCTCCACCCCAGTCAAAGATTACAAGTCTAAAAACAGCAGAACTTGATTATAAAAATGAATTGGAATTTATGATTGTTCCAAGTAATAAACAAAAGAATCGTTCAGTGTTAATTACTCCAGATATAAGTACCTGTGCTGAATGTGTGCATGAGCTTTTTAATCCTGAGGATAGAAGATATCAGTATCCATTTATTAATTGTACAAATTGTGGTCCTAGATATACGATTATTAAAGATATTCCCTATGATCGGCCCAAGACAACCATGGCTGAGTTTAAAATGTGCAAACAATGCCGGTCTGAGTATGAAGATCCTCTGAATAGGAGGTTTCATGCCCAGCCTAATGCCTGTCCGGTCTGCGGTCCTCATATTTGGTTAAGCGATTCCTCTGGTAAAGAAATTTCCATAGGTAATACTATGCAACAAACAGTAAAATTGTTGGAACAAGGAAAGATTATAGCCATTAAAGGATTAGGGGGATTTCATCTTGCTTGTGATGCTAAAAATGATGAATCTGTTACTAGATTACGGCTTAGAAAAAGACGAGAAGAGGAACCCTTTGCAGTGATGGCAGGGAGTATTGAAACTGTTAAAAAAATAGCAGTTATTAGTAAACAAGAGGTGGAAATTTTGCAATCTCCTGAAAAACCTATTGTTTTGCTCAGAAAGAATTCTGAGTATTATCTATCTGAACATATTGCACCCAAGAATAAATACATTGGAGTTATGTTGCCCTATACTCCTCTCCATTTTCTTTTATTTAACTTTAATTTAGATGTATTAGTAATGACCAGCGGCAATATTTCAGATGAGCCAATTGCCAAATCAAATAAAGAAGCATTGGATAAATTATATGACATTGCAGATTATTTTCTTTTTCATAACCGAGCCATACAGGTGAGAGCAGATGATTCTGTAACTCGTTTTATTAACAATATTCCCCGTCCTATACGACGGTCAAGAGGGTATGTCCCCTTTCCCATTTTTATGAGGAATCCTTCTCCATCAGTATTGGCAGTAGGAGGAGAGTTGAAAAACTGTTTTTGTTTAACCAGAGAGGATCAGGCTTTTTTGAGTCAACATATAGGAGATCTGGAGAATTCTGAGACGCTTAGTTTTTTTATAGAGTCCATTGATCATTTGAAGAATATTCTGCAGATTAAACCAGAGGCAGTTATACATGACCTGCATCCCGATTATCTATCAACTAAATGGGCAAAGACAATTGAGGGATTGCCTAAAATTGGAATACAGCATCATCATGCCCATATTGCGGCATGTTTGGCAGATAATGGAAGAAATGATAAAGTTATAGGGCTCGCAATGGATGGAGTTGGATATGGAGATGATGGAAAGATTTGGGGCGGTGAGGTTTTAATTGCAGATATACGAGAATATCAAAGAGTAGGACATTTTGATTACCGCTCTATGCCGGGTGGAACAATTGCGATTAAAAAACCGTGGAGAATGGTTGTAGCATATCTCTACCATCTTTTTAAGGGGAATGAAAAGGATTGTTTAAAGAATCTGGAAGGCATTCCTTTTATGAAAGAGATAGCAGAAGAGAAGATCATCATAATCATGAATATGATCAAAAATTCCATTAATATTCCCATGACTTCCAGTTTAGGGCGGCTTTTCGATGCAGTTGCTGCATTGGTAGGAGTGAGGACTACAGTACACTATGAAGGTCAAGCTGCGATAGAGTTAGAAATGCAGATTGGAGAAACATCCATGCCGGATGATGATCGAGATGTTTATTTATTTGATATAATAAATTCTAATGATAGATTGATAATTTCTCCAGATAATGTAATTTATCAGGTACTTCAAGATAAAAAATCTGGATTACCTGTGAACAGAATTAGCTGGAAATTTCATGCTGGTCTGGTAAGGCTTTTTATTGAAATTTCAAAAATAATTAGAAAACAGACAAATTTAAATTGTGTAGCCTTAAGTGGGGGTTGCTTTTTAAATAGGTTTCTTTTGGAGAATCTGGTGAAAGGTTTAGAAAAAGAGAATTTTGAGGTATTAACTCATTCTCAGGTACCTACTAATGATGGTTGTCTTGCTTTAGGACAGGCTGTAGCAGGGATAGAGATATTAAAAAATAAAAAGAAAAATTTGGATTAAGACAAAAATTTTGTTACATTTATTAAAGCTCATTGAATATTATCTTATAATTAAAATCATATTTAAATATATTTGCATAAATTAATTTTAATAATTTTTTTTATTTATGAGATGTATTGTATCAATTGTAATAATTGAGGTTAAATATGTGTGTAGCAGTACCTATGATAGTCAAAGATATTAAAGATGATAGAGGAGTAGTTGAAATTGGCGGAACTGAGCGGGAGGTTAGTTTTAAGTTGTTAAATGATGTCCTAATAGGGGATTATGTTATTGTACACGCTGGTTTTGCAATTCAGAAATTAGATGAAAAAGAAGCTCTGGAGACTCTTAAATTATTTAAAGAATTGGAGCAATATAGTTGAAATATATTGATGAGTTTCGTAACAAAGAGTCTGCTAAAATCATCATCAGCAATATACAGAAAGTAGCAGGAGAGACTGAAATAACTTTTATGGAAGTATGCGGAACTCATACAATGTCAATTGCTCGTTTTGGGATTAGAGATGTTTTACCAGGAAATATTAGATTGATTTCTGGACCTGGATGTCCGGTATGTGTTACTTCAAACCGATACATTGACTATGCAGTTGCATTATGCAGAAGAGAAGAAGTTATTTTAACCACCTATGGTGATATGATGAAAGTACCTGGATCATCTTCAAGCCTGGAGAGGGAACATATAGAGGGGAATGATGTAAGAGTAGTAGGTTCTACTTTAGAGGCATTAAATATTGCCAGAGAGAATTCAGATAAAAATGTGGTCTTTCTGGGAGTAGGTTTTGAGACAACCGTTCCAACCGTAGCAGCATCATTAATTGAAGCTAAATCTAAGAATATGAAAAATTATTCAGTACTATCTACTCACAAAACTATGCCTGAAGCTATGAGAACATTAAGCCAGGGAGAGGTTAAGATTGATATATTTATTTGTCCAGGTCATGTGAGTACTGTTATTGGAACAAAATTTTATCAACCCTTAGTTGAAGAATATGGTATAGGTTGTGTTGTGTCAGGATTCGAATCACTGGATATTTTGCAATCTATCTTGATGGGTATAAAACAGGTAGTAAATGAGGATCTGAAGGTTGACAATCAGTATACGAGAGCTGTCAAACCAGAGGGAAATCCTAAGGCCAGGGATATAATTTATGAAGTATTTGAATCATCTGATGCGGAATGGCGTGGTCTGGGAGTAATACCAAAGAGCGGACTTGCTATCAAAGAGGAGTATTCCCCCTTGAATACAGAAAAACAATTTGAAGTAGAAGTTGAAGATACGGTAGAACCTAAGGGATGTATATGTGGTCAAATTCTGCAGGGGAAGAAAAGACCACCTCAATGTAAACATTTTGGTACAAGTTGTGTCCCGGATAATCCCATAGGTCCCTGTATGGTTTCTTCAGAGGGGACTTGCGCAGCTTTTTTTAAGTATAAGGTAGATTATTGAACTTTTGTAAATTATAAATTTTATATCACCCTGAACTTTGTGCTGAATTTATTTCAGTATCGTTTCAGAGTCTCGTAGTTTCATTTTGAGATGCTGAAACAAGCTTGTGCTGAACTAGTTTTAGTATTCAGCATGATAAATTTTTACCTATAACCAAAATTTACAAAAGTTCGGTACATTAAAAAAATATGACTGTTTTGGATAAAGATAAAATAAGATTGGCTCATGGAGGTGGTGGAAGCCTCACTCATCAATTAATACAGAATATTTTTCTTCGCTATTTTGATAATGAATACTTGAAAAAGTTAAATGATAGTGCTATATTACATAGTTCATTTTCACAATTTGCTTTTACCACAGATTCATTTGTTGTATCACCTCTTTTTTTCCCAGGAGGTGATATTGGTAAACTTTCTATATGTGGTACTGTAAATGATCTATGTATGTCCGGAGCAAAACCTCTTTATTTTAGTATAGGATTTATTATTGAAGAAGGTTTTTCCATTAATAAATTAGAAAGAATAGTTAAATCAATTAAAGAAACAGCCCAAGAAGCAGGAGTTAAGGTAGTAACAGGTGATACTAAAGTAGTTGAGCGGGGAAAAGCAGATGGTTTATTTATTAATACAACAGGTGTAGGGGAAATAAGGAAATTTATACCAGCAATTGAATCAAGAGCCAAACCCGGAGATAAGGTAATTATCAGTGGTCCTATTGGTTCACATGGGATGGCAGTCATAACTTCTCGGGAAAATTTTGGATTCAATACCAGGATTCATTCAGATGTTGCACCCTTACATGCTTTAGTTAACACTATGCTGGAAGTGACTAATGAGATTCATGTAATGCGTGATGCAACCAGAGGAGGAGTAGCAACTATACTTAATGAGATTGCAGATCAGTCGGGAGTTTCCATTATTTTAGAAGAAGAAAAAATTCCTGTAAATGAGGATGTGAGAGGAGCGTGCGAGATTTTAGGGTTTGATCCTCTTTATATTGCTAATGAGGGTGTACTTGTTGCTTGTGTTGATTCTGAATATGCAGAGGATGTTGTAATGGCTATGAGAGAGCAGCGATATGGTGAGAAAAGCATTATTGCAGGCATGGTAACTAATGATGATCCAGGCAGGGTATCATTGAAAACTATTATTGGAAGCCAAAGAGTGTTGGATATGCAAACAGGAGAACAATTACCACGGATATGTTGAGTTAAAACTACTTTATATTTTATATGGATTGATCGGATGTAATATAACTAATCTGGTTTTTCCTGTTCTAAGGTGTCGTAAGCTGCTTGAAAAAAAGTTACCCAGCGTTTTGGATTTTTATTGTAATATGATACACAGTATTCAAAATCTTTTTTGGTGAAGTTGTATTTAGCAAGTATTTTTTTGGAAGAGTCAAGATATCCTGGGGATTGTTGGGGGAATTGTTCACTGAGTTTTATTAGTTCGGTGTAAACCTCAATAAATTTTTGTTGATTTTCAGAATGAACATTGTTTTTTTCTTTTACACAGGAAAATAAAAATAGAAGAATACTTACAATTATAATTTTTTTTGGTTTTTTCATATTGGTTATTACATATTGTTCTTTTCTATATAAAAATATACTTTAGATTGTATAAAGTCAAGTAAAACGAGTAAAATTATGTTGTAAAGAATATAAATTTTAATATAAAGTAAAAGGTAAATGATACATAATATTTCTAAAGATGAATGGGTAGATATGCATGTTCATACTACCAATTCTGATGGTTTGTTGACTCCTACTCAGGTGGTGATGAAAGCTAAAGAAGCTGATCTAAAAGCAGTTGGTATTGTTGATCATGATACATTGGATGGAATAGAAGAAGCTTACCTGACAGGTAAACGTTGGGGAGTAGAAATAGTTCCAGGTATTGAATTAAGCAGTCAATGGGATGGCAATGATATTCATATTATTGGATATTATTGTGATTCTTCTCATCCAAAAATAGTTGATTATATTGAAAAATTTATAAAGAAAAGATATAATCGAGCCAAGAAAATGGTGCAGATTTTAAATACAATGGGTATTAATATTTCAATGAAAGATGTGGTAGCTGAAGCCAAGGGTAAATGTATTGGAAGACCTCATGTGGCAACAGTACTTCTGGAAAAAGGATATATTAGTTCTTATCAGGAAGCTTTTATAAAATATATTGGTTATCATTCAAAGGCATATGTAGAAAAATTCAAGATCAGTCCTGAGTCTGCTATTGCTTTGATTTCTGAGGTAGGTGGCTTATCTTTTATTGCCCATCCACCTAAACATTTAAGTATAGAAAAGCTTTTTGATTTTGTTAAAGCTGGATTAGATGGAATTGAGATAATACATCCTCGATTAAATGATAGAGATACGAGACGATTTCAGGAGTTTGCAAATAATTACAATTTGTTAATAAGTGGTGGATCTGATTGTCATGGGAGAAATAAAGAAAATATATCTATTGGGAAATTTCGTATTCCTTATGCGATTTTAGAAAAGATTAAAAAATATCATTTATCAAAAAAAAGTCATACTTTAAATTGTGAAAAAAAGTAAATGAATGAAAAAATTAAAGATACTTCCTGGTATCATTTAGGAATCAAAGAATGGCCTGAAGAAGAGCGACCAAGTGAGAAG
>CAYUAG010000006.1:0-30926 GCA_964442615.1 uncultured bacterium | reverse complement strand
TCTTTCAGGTCTTGCTTGTGCCAGTGTTAAAGAGTTAACAAGAATGAAGGGAATTGGTGATGCAAATTGTGCACGATTATTGGCGGCTTTTGAAATTGGACGGAGAATTGAATCTGGCCCTTCTTCTCAGAAAATAAAAATTAGTTCTCCAGTAGATATTTATAAAGTATATGCTCCCTTATTACGTGATAAAAGAATGGAAATTTTTAAGGTTATCATTCTTAATAGTGGAAATAGAATTATCAGAGATGTTACAATATCCCAAGGTACGATTAATTCGAGTATTGTTCATCCTAGAGAAATATTCAAACCAGCAATTGATTATTTAGCTGCAGGAATTATATTATTACATAATCATCCCTCAGGAGAAAAAAAACCTTCAGTTGAAGATAAGAAAGTTACAGAGCAGATCTTTAAGGCTGGAGAAATGCTTGATATTCCTGTTTTAGATCATATAATTATTGCAAAAGATAGTTATTTTAGTTTTGTAGAAAATAGATTAATAATGGAAAAAGGATAAAAAAAGATGTTATTAGTAGTAGACATAGGTAATACAGAGATTGTCATTGGCATCTATGATAATGAGATACTAAAAGGACATTGGCGTTTATCAGGCAGTCAGACAAAGACTATTGATGAATGCTGGGGTCTGCTTCAGGTTTGGTTAGAAAATGATGGTTTTTCAAGAGAAAATATAAAAGGTGTAGTAATTTCTTCGGTTGTCCCCTATTTCCAATATGTATTCAAAGATATGGCAAGAAAGAAATTTAATCTTACGCCAGTTATTATTTCATCAAAGTTGAATATAGGCATTGACATTTTATATGATTCTCCTGAAATGGTAGGTTCAGATAGAATATGTAATGCAGTAGCTGGTTATTATCATTATGGGGGACCTCTTATTGTGGTTGATTTTGGGACAGCAACAACTTTTGATGTAGTTTCTAAAAAAGGAGAATATTTGGGTGGTGTGATTGCCTTGGGATTGAAAGGAGCATCCCAGCAACTCCATCATCTAGCTGCAAAACTTCCAAGAGTAGAATTAGAATTTCCCCATACTGTTGTAGGGACAAATACAGAAAATAGTATGCAGTCTGGTATCATGTGGGGAGCTGTCTGTCTGATTGATGGAATGGTAAAGAAAATATTAAAAGAAAAGAAGTGGATGAAAGCAAATTTAATCGCTACAGGAGGTATGGCTTCAGAAGTTGTTAAGCGATCAGAAATACTTAAAGAAACTTCACCATTTCTTACCCTGGAAGGAATGAAAATTATTTATAAAAGAGTTATGGATAGTAGTTTATGATGGAGGAAAGATACATGTCTTCAAATAACTTGAACGATAATGTTTATAAGATTATCGGTGCATGCATGGAGGTCCATAAGACCCTTGGACCTGGATATCCAACTGAATATTATAATAGAGCTCTGGAGGTTGAGTTTGATTTAAAAAAACTAAAGTATGAGAATAAGAAGGAGTTTCAGATCACTTATAAAGATGTCCTGGTAGGGGCTCTTGAAGTTGATTTTCTTATTGGAGAGGAAGTTGTGGTGATGATTATTTGTAAAGATCAGTTTTTGGATACTGAAATTCAACAGGTTCTTCGTTGTTTACAGTTAACAGAAAAACCTATGGGATTATTGGTGAATTTTGGAGGAACTAAAATTCAATATAAACGTATTATTCCTAGTCATAAAAGAGGTTTTAATAGAACTTTTCAGCGATATCCCATGGAACATGGTATGGGAAAAACAAGAGAGAGTAATCCTATAGTATAATATAAATTGTCAATTCGGAGCTTTATTTATGAAAAGAATCATAATTGGCTATTTGTTTGTTTTAATCTTATTACCATTAAAAAGTTTTTCTATTACAAAATTACCTGAACATACAGGTTATCCAGTAAATGATTATGCAAATGTAATTTCTTCATATTATGAAAGAAAAATAAACAATCTGGCTATGGAATTACTCCAGAAAACTGGAACTGCAATTGTCATTGCAACTGTAGATAATATCAATGATATGAGTTTGGAGCAGTATTGCACTAGGTTATTCCAGAAATGGGGTATTGGTAAAAAAGGTGAGGACAAAGGTCTCCTTATATTTCTTGCTATGAAGGAACGTAAAGTACGAATTGAAGTGGGATATGGAGTTGAACATATTATTACTGATGGAATGGCAGGTCAAATATTGGATCAGTATGTGATGCCTGAATTTCAGCAGGGTAATTTTAGCAAGGGATTTTATCAGGGAGTAGTATATAGTGCTGGTTACATTGCCCAAAAAAGCGGTGTTACAATCACAGGTATGCCTACTGTTACAAGAAGAGCTACTAGAAGCAGTAAAGGGAAAGGAGCAGGAGGAATAATCCCAATATTAATTATTTTGTTTCTTGTTATTATTACCCGAGGTAGAATTTTACCTTGGTTGTTTCTTGGATTACTTATGGGTGGTGGAGGAAGAGGGAGTAGTTTTGGGGGAAGTAGTTTTGGTGGTGGTTTTGGCGGATTTGGAGGTGGTATGAGTGGTGGGGGTGGTGCATCCCGAGGATTTTAATTTTTACTAGATTTTAATTATGGAGGCCTAGTATGAATTCAATGCCAGAGCAATTGAAAGAGGTAATTAAAGATTTTACTACAGACATAAATAAATTTTTTGGTGAAGAGGTGGAAGCAATAATACTCTATGGAAGTGCAGCTACTGAAGAATATATATCTAAAAAATCTGATGTGAATTTTCTTATATGTCTTTCTGAACAAGGCATAGAAAAAATTGATACAGTGAAAGAGAAAATCGGATCATGGCAGAGAAAGAATATAAGTCTACCTTTGTTTTTAACCAAATCTTATATCCAAGCATCTCTGGATAGTTTTCCTGTAGAATTTTTTAATATCTCGCAGACATATCGGATTATCCAGGGTGAAGATATATTAAAAGATTTAAAAATAAAGAAAGAAGATTTACGACTCCAGTGTGAAAGAGAGTTAAAAGGAAAGCTTCTGAAGTTGCGTCAGGGTTATATAGTAACCAGAGGAAAAAAAAGAAAGATATCCCAGTTAATAAATGAATCAATGGTTACTTTTACATCAATTTTTAAAGTGCTTCTTTTTTTAAAAGATAGTGAAGCACCAGTAAAAAAATCAGATGTTATACTTTCAATGTGCCGTGAGTTTGATTTAGATGAAAGTATTTTTTCAGTTTTACTTGCCTATCGGAACAATAGTGTGAAAATTACTACGAGTCACTTAAATGAAATTTTAAAGAAATATATTAAAGAAATTAAGAGATTAAGCGAGTTGGTAGATTATTTATAATTAAAGATTAAATCTTTGAGGAGGAAAAATATGAGTAAAGGTGCAAGAATAGGATGTATAGTTGCAGTTATCATATTTGTATTGGTTTTAATTACACTTTTTAGTTTTTTGGGAACCTACAATAGATTAGTTGGTTTAGAGGAAGATGTTAACCAAAGTTGGTCTCAGGTACAGAATGTTTATCAGAGAAGATATGATCTTATTCCCAATCTGGTTGAGACGGTGAAAGGGTATGCTGAACATGAGAGGGAGACATTTCAGGCGGTTACAGAAGCACGAGCTCAAGTAGGTGGTGTAATGCAATTAAGTGCGGAAGATTTAACTCCAGAAAATTTAGAAAGATTCCAGGCTGCACAAGCAGGATTGGGAGGGGCTCTGCGTCGCCTGCTGGTATTAAGAGAAAACTATCCTGAACTGAAAGCTAACCAGAATTTCCTGCAACTACAGGATGAACTGGCAGGGACTGAAAACAGGATTGCGGTTGAGAGAAGACGTTTTACTCAGGCTGTTCAGGTTTTTAATACCACTATAAGAAGATTTCCGCAGAATATAATTGCCGGTATGCTTGGTTTTGAGAAAAGAGCTTATTTTGAAGCAGATGAAAAGGCTCAGGAAGCTCCTAAAGTGGAGTTTTAGGAGTGATTTAATAACAATAATCTTTTCCATCCTTCCCCAAGGTGGAAGACTTTATGGAAGAAAATGTTATTTCGAATCTATCGAAAGCAGATGTGGATTCTATAAAGATTGATACAATTTATCCTTTAACCTCCTATAGGTTTTAAACCTGTGGGAGGTTTCCAGTTATTTTGGAGATGCTGAAACGATACTGAAATGAATTCAGCACAAGGTTCAGCATGATAGGGGGGAAGGCTGTCATTATGAATTCATTTCGGGATCTAGGGGATGGCTTTTTACCCCCTAAACATATTTACAAAACCGAAACATTTAGATATCTGAAGGGTGTATTAAATGATAAGAATGGAAAGAAAGTCCAATTGGGGCAAGCGGTTGTCAGTATATGTTCTTATAACAGGAAGTTCATTGCTTTCACTTCCGGGTTTGAACAAATCTCAAGCTGCTGTACCGCCAAAACAACCCATTCAGGTAGTGCAAAAAGATGTGATGCCTCCACTGGAAAAGACAGTTTCTCAAGCTACACTGGAAGGATATTTAAATTATAGTGATGGTTTTGATGCCTTTGATTTCAACGCAACGGTAGTTGATTCTGCCACAGGAGAAAGAATTCAGATGGATGTACAAGGCAACAAATTCTACAAAGAAGGACTTAACACACCTGTTGAGGATAATAAAGACCCTGTGTATCCTACAACCTTTGAATTAAGTGCTCCGTATCCTAATCCAACAGTAAATGATTTCAACATCCAAGTTGGTTTGGCAAAGCAGTCAAACGTTACAGTTGGAGTTTATGATATCTTAGGAAGGCAAGTTGATTCAAAGAATTATGGACCAAGAACACCTGGCCATCACGAAATATTTGCTAACGGAATTGATTTGCCATCAGGTGTGTACATCATTCGTGCAATGGTTGACGGCAAGGCATTAACTGAGAAAGCTACGATAATCAAGGGTAATGGAGCTGCAGGAGTTATAGGTTCTTATAATGTTCAAGGTCAAGTGTTAGGAGACATTTCTGTTTTTGACAGCGTAATTCCAGATCTCCAACCATCTACAACTCAAACAGAATATCAAGCTCAAAAAGCTAGTGGCAATGGCGTAACATATTTTGTTCAGCTTCGCAGCAATCAAAATCCAAAAGAATTCGAGGACCAAGATATTCGGGTTCATTTAGTTAATGATACAACAATATATGCCACGGCAAAGGAACCAATTAACTTTGCTGATACGATAACTGCAAAAGAAGATTCTGGATTGGTTGTCTCTATAGATAGTTTAGTACAAGGTAATTATGGACTACAGTCAGTTGACATTACTTCTGGAAGCAGTGTTATGTACACAGACAGACAAGGCAATAATCTTGTGATAAGTACTGATAAGGATGTTAACAGCACAGACTATGGTTTGTTGGAATTAAATGTTACAGCAGTTGCCCCGCACGGCACACCAGCTTCTGGAACAGTGTATGTTGATGTCAAAGAGATGACTGATTTCCTTGCGCATGTCGTGGACAATCAAAGTCTTGAAATCCTGCAGAATGGCAAGGTAATGATTAATGGAAAAGAATACAGTGCCAACAACGGTCTTATTGAACTACAAGTAGACCCCAGTGTTGCTGATTCAATTGATGTAGCTGCCTGGGGTGTAAGCCCCGATACTGTCAACACCTTTGAAACAACATACAGAAAAGCCCCCATGACAGAAGACTGGGGATTACCTGCTGGTTTGATGGTCACAACATACAATGGCCTAACCAACGCACCACCGGACAAGGCAGTACATCCTGAGTTGTTTAGGGAGTGGGTACAGGAAGCTAACGCAGGATACATTGGTTTCCCAGCCCACGGCTTACGCTCAATCGACTGGCAGAACGCTAGCAAACCCCTTGAAGAAGGTGGAACTCTTATTTGGATTGACAAGGATGCATACAATACATTGAATTCTGACAGATATGGGACTTTCTCAAACCAGGAACAAAACCGTATGAAAAACTTGGCATTAGATGAGGTGTTGGCGTATACAAATGACTCTGCACACATTCCTCAAATATATCTAGCACAGCCAGGAGAAACTCCGCCTCTAGAAACAGACCCAGTAACACAGCAGCAAAGACTTGCATCAGGCACAATTATTGTAACACACATATATGGTAGTAGTGGATTTCAGTTTCGAAAGACTGATTATAATAACGATGGAATCATAGATCAAGTATTCATAACAGTAGGCGACCCTACAACTTTTGATGCTAAGACGATTCAGGAACTAGCAAGCACGATTGTGCATACAGGTTCACTGAATTATGATATGAATAAGAAAACGGTAAATTCTGAAATCGATCCTGCTAGTAAAATGACACCTGCAGACAAAAAACTATTTGCTATGGAACAAAACATTAACAATGATACAGAATGGGCCACTTATGAACTGCCAGACGGAACTCAAGTTATGAGGGGATATTACAGACCATTAGCACCTCTAAATGATGTTGCAAACATTAGACAGAATTAATATTTCTTATTATCCCAATAATGATAAGCCCCATCTCCCCAAGGGTCTCCAATCATAGAAGCTGGAGCACAAGATCTTTGATCATCAATACATAATGGATCCCACCAAGACGTACCTGGGGCACCGTAAGGGTATGGACAGAATCCTGAAGCATTTCCAAAGCACAATGCATAACCTGTACACCCCGAGATATCTGACGGCTCTTCTGGATCTGCCTCAAGCCAATACTGACTTGTCGGACAGCACCTCGGCGGAACAATAGCAATTTCTTGATCGTCCAGCGTCGAGCAATACATTGGATTTCCCATGGTATCACTAGCACAGCAAGCTATACTCGTACAATCATCACCCTTGCCTGCGCACTCAGACTTACATTCATCATCATCAACATCATAACAGTAAGCTGAATCCTTACAGCAACCAACACCAGGACCTCCTAAATCATTGCAGTCTGGAGATAAGTATTCATCAGCATCATCACCGCAGCAGCCGCCACCATGATAGTCAAGGTTCCAGCACCCTGGAGTAACATCTTCCTACATTTCACTCAAAAAAATCATCAAAATAAATTTTTTCACAGTAATCCTTCCCAGGATTTTTCATGTAATTATTTCTTTTATCTTAACAAAATAATTATTATATTTTGGGAAAAATGATTAGAACATTGGATTTATTTTTTAATTAAATGTAAAATTTAAAATATTTTAGTGCGATAAGAGATGGAGCTTTCTAATAGTTTGATTTTGAATTAAGGTAAAGGAATAAAGAGATGTCTTCATCACTATTGATCATTATTTCTATACTTTTTTTTATAGCAGGGTATATTTTTTATGGAAAATTCCTATCCAAAAGACTGGGATTGGACAGAAATGCCCTGACTCCTGCTCATACTAAAAAAGATGGAGTTGATTATGTTCCAGCAAAATGGCCGATTCTTTTAGGACATCATTTTGCTTCTATTGCAGGAGCTGCTCCCATAATTGGCCCCATAACAGCAGCAGTTTTTGGTTGGATACCTGTTTTCCTCTGGATTGTGCTGGGAAGCATTTTTATGGGTGCTGTTCATGATTTTACTTCTCTGGTAGCTTCAGTACGTCATAAAGGACAGTCAGTTGGAGAGGTAATTGAATGCTATATTGGCCACAGAGGGAAAAGTCTGTTTTTAATTTTTGCCTGGTCTACCCTGGTATTAGTTGTAGCAGCATTTGTCATTCTTGTATCTAAAACATTTGTTAACGCACCTGAAGTAAGTACTGCTTCTTCTCTTTTTATATTTCTGGCATTATTGTTCGGAATAGCAATTTACCGGTTGAATGCTCCCCTGGGTATATCCTCAGTTTTTGGTGTAGTATTTTTACTGTTTTGTATATGGCTGGGAAATAAATTTCCCTTAGAATTTTCTTTAAACCAAGCAGTAAATCAGCAAGCATGGACCTGGGTAATATTAGGGTATATATTTATTGCTTCTGTAACCCCGGTCTGGATTTTACTTCAACCCAGAGATTATTTAAATTCATTTCTTTTATATTTAGTTTTAATATTTGCTTTTATAGGTATTTTGATAAAAAATCCGTCAGTTGAATTTCAGCCATTTACACATTTTGTTGATCCAAAACTCGGATCCATGTTTCCAATACTATTTGTTACTGTTGCCTGTGGGGCAATATCAGGTTTTCATTCCCTGGTTGCTTCTGGTACTACTTCCAAACAGCTCAATCGAGAGATTGATGCCAGACCAGTAGGATATGGGAGTATGCTGATTGAAGGATTACTGGCAGTGATTGCTTTAATTACTGCTGTTACACTCGTACCTTCTGAATATAAAAGTATTGGTTCCAATCCCATAGCTCTTTTTTCCAAGGGAGTAGGTGGTTTTATCTCCTCACTGGGAATTTCTACAAAGGTAGGAGTTACTTTTGCTGCTATGGCAGTATCTGCTTTTGCCCTTACTTCCCTTGATACTGCAACCAGGATTGGCAGATTTGCCTTCCAGGAATTTTTTAAGTCAGAAAAAACTTCAATTGTTAGAGCTTTTCTGACCAATAGATTTACCGCAACTTTTTTAACTCTGGTTCCAGGAGCAGTTCTTGCTTTGACAGGAACATATCAAGCGATCTGGCCCATCTTCGGTTCAGCTAATCAACTTTTAGCAGCTTTAGCACTTTTAGCAGCAAGTGTATGGTTAAGGGTGAAACAGAAGAAAAATGGGTTTCTCCGTTATCCTATGTATTTCATGTTTGCTGTAACCCTCACTGCTTTGCTATTTTTGATCTATCAGAAATGCTCCTTGATAGCTGGATATTATTTAGATAAACCAATACCTGATACTTTTAGTCTTGCTGGCACTTATTTTTTACTGGTTTTTGCTTTATTGCTTTTTAGTGTGGCAGTTATTCTTATATGGGAAGCTTTTAAAAGTTTAAAGAAAAAAGATAAAACAGTAGCCATGGGCAATTAATTGAGGGCGAATTGGATATAATTAAGAATTAAGAATTGTGAATTTTGAATTTAAATATTGAAATAAATATTTTTTTTAGAGCTTTCATTTTTAGGTGATATTCATTATAAATTATCTAACGGAAAAGTTAAAATTTTTGACATTAGAAAATAACGATACAGGAGAATTTTATGCAGAGTGATATGACGATTATTGCTACTTTTCTTGCATATCTTATAGTTATGCTTGCAATTGGTATTTATTCATATTTACGTACAAAAAATTTATCAGATTATTTACTGGGTGGGAGAAGGCTTAATAGTTTTACCACTGCCCTGAGTGCCGGTGCTTCCGATATGAGCGGCTGGCTGCTGCTTGGTCTTCCTGGATTGGCATATGCTACTGGTATTGAAGCTGGCTGGCTGGCATTAGGTCTATTAATTGGTACCTATATAAATTGGAAATTCGTAGCCTACCGACTGCGAGAATTTACTGCAGCTCTAGGTGATTCCATTACTTTATCTGAATATTTTGAGAATCGTTTTGATGATAGATCACATATTATTAGAACAGTTACAGCGGTTTTTATTTTAATTTTTTTTCTGTTTTACACAAGCTCCGGACTGGTTGCAGGAGGTAAACTGTTTGAAAGTGTATTTGGTCTGCCCTATATTTGGGCTGTTTACATTGGCACTATGGCAGTTATTTGCTATACATTCTTAGGTGGATTTACGGCAGTATGTTTAACTGACTGCATCCAAGGACTTCTTATGTTTCTGGCATTGATAATTGTACCCCTGGTTTCTGTTATACATCAGGGTGGATGGAACGCTTCTTTTCAAGCCATGCGGTCAGTTGATCCTGTCATGTTGAATCCGTTTAAATCCATAAGTGGGGGATCTTTTTCGGTTATTTCAATAATTTCTTTAGTGGCATGGGGCCTTGGATACTTTGGTCAGCCACATATTCTTGCACGTTTTATGGCAATAACCTCATCGGATAAAATTGGTAAAGCTAGAATTATTGCTATGTGGTGGGTATTCATAGGTATGTTTGGGGCTCTTATAGTTGGCTTTTCAGGTGTTGGTAGTCTCAATGTTGTACTTAAGGGTCCGGATACTGAAAAAGTATTTATCAATCTTATTCAACTGCTTCTTCATCCTATTCCTGCAGGTATCTGTCTAGCGGCAATTTTAGCTGCAATTATGAGTACTGCAGATTCGCAGCTTCTGGTTGCTTCTTCAGCTCTTACTGAAGATATATATAAACCTTTTATAAGAAAAACAGCATCAGAGAAGGAACTTGTCTGGGTAGGAAGAGTTACTGTCATGATTATAGCAGGTATTGCATATAGCATAGCACTGAATCCTGAAAGTAAGGTGCTTGATCTGGTAGCCTATGCCTGGGCTGGTTTTGGGGCTACTTTCGGGCCTGCTATACTTTTATCTCTATTCTGGAAAAGAATGACAAAAAAAGGTGCTTTTGCAGGAATAGTAACCGGAGGTATTGTAGTGGTTATATGGAAACAATTACAGGGTGGGATATTTGATCTGTATGAAATTGTTCCTGGTTTTTTAATATCAATTATTGCAATTATAACAGTAAGTTTTATGAGTAAACCCCCGGAAAATATTGAAGGAAAAATTGATTTTTAAAATAATGATTTAAGATTAGATAACTTGGATTAAGAAATAGTAGAGTTAAAAGTTTTATAAAAAAATGTAAAGCGATAACAGATTAGAAGTAAAAAAAATTCACTATGAGATTTGTATCAAATGGCAGAGAGAGCTATGAAATTTGGGTATGAGAAATTTAATGTGTATGGTATTAAATCCCCCAAACCTTCCTTCGGTTTCTTCAGGATAAACTCTTTACAAAAGGGAGTTTTAGTAAATTGTTTTTACCTAAATTATAGAAACATTATAAAAAATGAATTTATCTTTAAATCCATCTTTTTTAAAGAGGGATTTAGGGAGATTTTATTATTAAAAAGGTACTGGCAATTTAAAAAAAACATAATGAAAATTTTTGGCACTACTTTAAAAACTGGTAGGACGGAAATATGGAATATCAGACACAGATATTAATTGTAATGATTGTTTATCTTGCTTTTTTGATAATATGGGGTATTTATCAAGGCAGTAAAGTAAAGTCTGATTCTGATTATGCCATAGCAGGTAGAAAGCTTCCTGGCTGGGCAGCTGCCTTATCTGAAAGGGCTACAGGGGAGTCCTCCTGGGCTCTGCTGGGACTGCCTGGATTTGCCTATGCCTCAGGCTTAACCGGAATCTGGACAGCGGTTGGTTGTTTGGCTGGAATCATTACTGCCTGGTGCGGAATAGCCTGGCGTCTCAGAGATGAAGCAGAGCATTTCAAGGTCAATACCTTTACAGAGTATATTGCTAAAAAACATCCTGAAATGAATAAATGGATCAGAATAGTGGCAAGTTCTATCCTGGTATTTATTTTTTTCTTTTATGTAGGGGCACAATTTTTGGGTGGGGGAAAAACTCTGCATATTGTGTTTAACTTAGATCCTAAATTGGGCATGGTAATCACTGCTCTGATAATAATTCCTTATACAGTCTACGGTGGGTTCCGCAGCGTTGTGTATACTGATGTAATACAGGCTATGGTAATGATCACCGCCCTGGTGATTGGCCCTATTGTAGGATTAATTACCATAGCTCAAAGTCCTGATATTTTTGCCAATTCAATTCCCCAAGCATTAATAAAGGCCGGTCCAGAGCACAGTTCTTTAACAGGTGCTGTAACCGGTTTTGCAGCGGGAGCGGTTATAGTTGGAGGTCTTTCCTGGTTTTTTGGATACCTGGGGGGAATGCCTCAGCTCAGTATGCGTTTCATGGCCATAAGAGATATTAAGCAGGCAAAGAAAGCACGCAATATTGGAGTAACCTGGACAGTTTTTGCCTATATAGGAGCATTATCTATTGGTTGGATAGGTCTTGCCTTGTTTGGTCCAACTGGTATGGAGGATCAGGAGTATATAATGCCTTCCGTTATGCTAGAAATTTTCCCCCCAGTCATAGCAGCAGTACTCATAACCGGTGCTATAGCTGCTATGATTTCGACAGCAGATTCATTATTAATTCTTTCCTCTACTGAACTTTCAGAAAATTTAATGAATAAAAGATATGAGTCACACAGTACTCGTTTGAATAAATTAACAAAATCAAGATTGATTACGGCAGTTTTGGCAGTAATTGCGTTGGCGATTGCCTACTTTTCATCATCAAATTTAATCTACGATCTAGTGGGATATGTCTGGGCAGGAGTAGGTAGTACCTTTTCCGTTATTATCCTCCTTTCTCTTTTCTGGAAGCGATTTCATGGCAAAGCTGTTCTTGTAACACTTATCACTGGTATTGTTTTCTGGATTGTATGGATATTAACAGGTATGGAGGAAGTTATAACTTCGAGATTATTGACCTTTATAGTTGCTGGTATTGCAGGAGTCTTAAGCACTTTATTGTTGCCTGCTAAGGTTATTGATGAGTAATTTTAAATAATTTTGTAAACGAAGTACCTTTGCGTTAAGATTAGATTAGTATTAACACAAATCCTTAGTGAATAAGTGAAATTGATTACATTTTGACACTAGAAATTTAAAAAAACAGGAGAGAAAAATTGAAAAGAAAAGCCAAAATAATTGTTAATCCTGTGGCTGGCAGAGGAACATCATTAAAGTCTTTACCAAAGATTAAAGAATTGCTCAATAAGAGAGATTTAAGTTATGAAATTTTTATAACTGAATGCCCGGGACATGCTATTCAGCTTGCAGGACAGGCTGTATCCCAGGGTTTCAATGAGGTAGTAGCAGTTGGAGGTGACGGCACAGTAAATGAAGTCATTAATGGATTGATGGAAAGTGAGGAAAAAGCTAAAGATAAATGTGTACTGGGTGTCATAGGAGCTGGAAGTGGTAATGATTTTCTTTTCGGTATGGGATTACCCCTGGGATTGGAAAAAAACTGCAGAATTGTGTCTCAGGGAAAGAGCCGACTGATAGATATTGGAAGAGTTTTTTTAGATGATTCAAACGAATGCCGTTATTTTGGTAATGGAATAGGAATAGGATTTGATGCTGTGGTAGGATTTGAAGCAAAGAAATTAAAACATATTAAAGGACCTCTCTCCTATTTGGTTGCTGCTTTAAAAACCATATTTTTATATGATAATGCTCCTATGGTGAGAATTAGCTGTAATAATAAAGAATATAAACAGCCATCCTTAATGGTTTCAATTATGAATGGTATCCGCATGGGAGGAGGATTTATGATGACTCCGGATTCAAAATCTGACGATGGAAAGTTTGATCTTTGTATTGCCGGAAATGCAGGATCATTAAGAATTTTTTATTTGATTTTTCATTTTTTAAAAGGTACTCAGGAAGGTAAAAAAGAGATCACTACTGAGAGAACAGACAGGCTGAGGATTGATGCAGTGGATAAAGGGCTTCCTGCCCATCTGGATGGAGAAACGCTTTGTCTGGAGGGAAGAAAATTTGAGGTTGATATTCTTCCACAACGACTTAGATTGTTGTGCTGAGACGATTAAAATAAAGAAAAGGTGTCTTTTTTCACATTAATTCGTTGTTAAAATGTGAATATTATCACATTTTTTCTTTATTTAACTTGAAAAGTGAAACCTGAAAATCATGGGAGAGGTTGCGTCGTTTCACATTTCATATTTAACATTTCACTTATCAATTTTTCATTCATACCTCAAAACGTCTATGGGATTGGTAGTTGCAGCTCGTATGGTTTGCCAGCTTATGGTAACAAGAGTAATAACTAAAGTTAACAATAGAGCCGATATAAATGGTAAGATTGAAAAGTTAGCTTGGTAAGCAAAATTTTGAAGCCATTTGTTAGTAAGGTAATAAGTAATAGGCCAGGCAAATACATTAGCGAGAAAAACAAATTTGATATTTTTTAATATATACATAGTAACAATATCTTTTATTGAAGCACCGTAAACTTTTCGGATTCCTACAATTTTTTTTTGCTGGATTACCATTAAATGAATAAGACCAAATAGTCCCATACACCCAATAAGTATGGTTAGAATGGAAAAACTTAATACCAATTGTCCTAACTTTTCCTCATTTGTGTATAATCTACCAAATATTCCGTATAGGAAAAATGAGCGGAAGGTTTTATCTGCAGAGAATTCTTTCCATTTACTTTCAAGAGATTTTAGAGTTTTATCAATATTTTCTGAAGATACTCTGACTGCCAGATAATTAATACGATCAGTATTATAAAAGATGATTAAAGGTTCAATTTTTTGGTGAAGTGAGGCGGAATGAAAATCATTAATAACTCCGATTACTTTTCTGTAGGTTTTTTTTGCTACGGAACCTTGATCAGATTCAAAAATAAATTTTTTTCCAATAGGATGATTCCAGCCAAATTTTCGTACTACTGCTTCATTGATAATGACGGAATTTTTCGGATCAAGAGAATATTTTGGAGAAAAATTTCGACCTTCTTTAAGGTTTATTCCCATGGTGGGAATATAATGGGGATCAACATATAAAAATTCTACTAATTGATTTTTATTGTCAGCAACACCTTCTGGTAAAATCAGACCTTTTTGAATACCAGTTCCCGGCATAAGATTGGCTCCTGCTGTCTTTATCACTCCCGGAATATTTGAAAATTCATGCTGCAGAGCAGTAAAAGAATGGTTTTGTAAAATATCCTGAACACCAGGAATAATAATGATATTTTCTTTTGTAAAACCCAGATTTTTATTTTTCATATATTCAATCTGAGAGAATATTGAAATAGTTCCAATTATCATTACTACGGTTATGACAAGCTGGATGAAAACAAGAAAATTACGCAATTTAGTTCCCTTAATACTGGTAATTTGTTGATTTCGTAAAATATATATGGGATTTAAAGAAGAAAGATAAAGGGCAGGATAAAAACCTGATAATAAACCAGTTACTATTGCTAATAAAATAGCACCTGATACTATCCAGGGAGAATCAGTAAGAGTAATATTGAATTTATACCCTAATGTATTTTGAAAAAAGGGAAGAAAAACGGAAAATAATATTCCTGCAAGCAGTAATGAAATTAAGCTTAAGAATATGGATTCAATGATAAATTGATAGATAATATTTTTGCGCAAAGAGCCAAATGTTTTTCTAACACCAATTTCGTTTGCTCGAATACTTGACCGTGCTGTGGAAAGATTAATAAAATTTATTATTGTCAAAAATATAATAAGCAAAGCAATACTAGTAAAAATATAAACATAGGATATATCACTTTGGGGTGCAATGTCACCCCCAAGATCTGAATATAAATGAATACGGGTTAAAGGTTGAAGGAAAAAAGTAAGAGATCCACCAATTGATTTTAACTGTTTACCCATATATCTATCTACTATATCAGGAAATTTATTTGCTAGAGTTTTTACTCTTTCCTGGTCTTTTAAAAGCAGATACATATAAAACTGAATGTGGAACCAATTATTCATAGTATTTTGGTCCTGAGTATAAAGTGTTTCATAGGAGCGGACCATATTAAAGGTAAAATGTGAATTATCCGGAACATCTTTGATGACTCCGGTAATTGTATAATCATTATTGCCATCGATTTGCAAAACTTGACCAAGAGGATCTTTTTTCCCAAAGTATTTTGTAGACATGGTCTCGGTAATAACCAATTCATAAGGATTTTTCAGTGCTTTAGTCGGATCTCCCTGTACAAAAGGGAAGGTAAAAACATTAAACAAAGAATTATCTGCAAAACAAACTAGATTTTCAGAAAAAATTTTATCTTCAAATTTTATGGAAACAGTTTGAGGACGTGCGATTCTAACTGCATTCTCAACTTCGGAATATTCGGTAAGTAGTACATTTTTTAAAGGGGGCATACTAAAGGGATAAATCATATGACTTCCCGCTTTTAAATCAACACAAACACGATAAATTCGGTCCTTATTTTTATGGAAATCATCAAAACTGAGTTGATTAAAAATCCAGAGAAAAATTAACATGGCACTTGCTATTCCACAGGCAAAACCAAAAATATTTATAAATGAATAACTTTTATATTTTTTTAAATTTCTAAAGGCGATTTTTAAGTAGTTTTTAAACATGATTTCGCTCTCCTTTGTGAAACGCCAAAACTGATGGATGGAATGGATTTTGGATGATCGGTATGACTGTTGTTTAAGGTTTAACATCTCATATTATCACTCACTCTTTAAACTATCCACTGGATTGCTCATTGCAGCTTTCAAGGATTGGAAGATGATCGAAACCAACGCCGTTGTAAATGAAAGACTTGATGCCAGAATAAACATGAAGGGATCCAGAGAGGTCTGCTCTACCCAGCCTGATTTTAAAAACAGATGCGTTCCCCATAGTGCTATGGGAATAGCGATACAATTCGCGATAAGAACGAATAAAGTGAATTCAGAGATGAGCATGCGAAGCAAGGAAGGGATGCTTGCACCCAAAACTTTCCGTATACCGATCTCTCTTGTTTTTCGCTCAGCGGTAAAGGACGCCAGACCGATTAGACCTATGCATGAGATAAATAGTGAAACAATGCTGACGAAACGGAACACCGCTGAGATTTTCATGAGTGTTCGGAAGTTGAGTTGAAAAGCGTTCTCAAGGGTGGCAAACTCGAATGGAAGATCAGGAGCTACAGACTGCCACTGTTGTTTCACGAATGGACGCAGATCCTCCCCTGTAGGAGAGGTCATTCTAAGGAACAGGTGATGAGTCCAACCTGGTTTGAGATAAAGGATCGCTGGTCCCCACTCAAAAAATACATGTAGAAAATGAAAATTTTCCACAACACCCACCACGGTTCCATTCTGGCCGCCGACACATAATGTTTTGCCGATGGGATCCTCCCATCGGAATCTTTTCACAGCCATCTCACTCAACACATATGCATGCGTTTCGGAAAAATCTCGCGAAAAACTCCTACCTCGTGTAACTTGCATATCCAAAGCTTCAATGAAGCCATAATCCACATGATATGTCTTCATAGGAAAGGCATCTTCATCACTCATACCCTCTGTCTGAACATCTTCTTCATGCCCCCAATTGAAAGGGTATCCATTGGCTCCACCCGCTGCAATGATTTCAGGATGTTGGAGCAGTTCCTGTTTTAAGGTTTCGAGACGATCGAACATCTCAGGGTGAACTTCTAAAACAGCCACATGACTTCGATCATAGCCCAGGTCGAGTTGGGAAAGATAGAGAAACTGTTTGCGCATAACCAGGGAGAATATAATTAAGAGAATGGTAAGTGTGAATTGTATGATGACCAATATTTTCCTTGCCCTTCCTCCTTTAATTCCGGTGGAGGTGTGTTCCTTGAACATGGAGATGGGTTTGAATGCCGACAGGAAAAAGGCAGGATAGGAACCTGCACCCAGCCCGACTCCTATGGTCACAGCCAGAAGGATTGTCATTAGTATGGGATTTTCCCATATGGTGAGATCTGTGACCAGACCGATATAGGATAGAAAAGTAGGCCTGATAATTTCATAGAACAATAAGGCAACCGGTAGTGCACATAAGGACAGAAGAACAGATTCACCTAAAAATTGTTGTATTAATTGAAAGCGAGAAGCACCCACGACTTTGCGGAGTCCCACTTCTTTGATCCGAGTCATGTACCTGGCCGTTGAGAGGTTCATAAAATTCACACAGACGATCAGGAGCAAAGCAATGCCCGTGCCGAGAATAAGGAATATTTGATCCGGAGATTCACATTGCTGAGCAAAATGATGGAGAATATGCAATGAATGGAGATGGATATCGGTAAGAGGGAAGAGGGTCAACTGTTCACCATGCCTCTGTAAGTCAGGCAAAAGTGAGGCCACAAAAGCCGGAAATTTTTCTTGAAGTTTGATAGGTTCGGTTCCCGGCGCAAGTTTGAAAAATGCAGTACATTCGACTTCCCGCAGCTCAAGCCAATCGAAGGTCCTGGAAGATACCAGGAAGTCAAATTGAATACTGGAATTAACGGGAATGTCCTTGCTAATACCTGTTATCATCAATTCCGTAATCCCATTCCTGTTTATAGTAAGGGTTTGACCCAGGGGATCTTCAGTACCGAAATATTTTAAGGCCATGGATTCAGTGATGACTACGGAATTCGGAGTTTCCAGAACCATTTCGGGATTACCGGATATCAAATCAAAAGAAAAGAAAGTCAAGAAATTCGGGTCCGCATACCATACTCTCTCTTCGTAAAATTTTTTTTCATCATGACGGATGATCCGGGCACTTTCATGAAAGAATCGTGTTGCACAATCGATTTCCGGAAATTCATCCTTCATCATCTGCACTATGGGTGCAGGGATTTTCATGGTATGGTAGTCGCTACCGTCTGTTGTCGAATATGATCGTACCAGAGCGTGGATCCTATCTGCATGGCGGTGGAATCGATCAAAACGAAGATGGATGTCAGTGTATAGAACCGCCAGTATGAACAGGGCAATTCCTACAGCCAGACCAAGAATAATAATAGAGGAATAACCTTTATGTTTAAGGATGTTTCTAAGAGTGATTTTTAGATAATTTTTCAACATGATCTTTTCTCCTTTAATAGAAATGTCAAATCTAATAAATGATATTAATTATGGATGATCATAAAGTTTGTTATTTCACTTTTGATGCCTCTCTATCTTATTCATACCTTAAACTATCTACCGGATCGGCTGTTGCTGTTTTAATAGACTGGTAGCTAACGGTTAGAATAGCAATGATAAGGGCGAGGACTGTGGCAGTGAAAAACGGCCACCAGTCGATTGTAATGTGGTAGGCATAGTTCTGCAGCCACTGGGTCATAGCCCAGTAGGCCAGGCCGGATGCAAAAACAGCAGCGATGAGTATCCACTTTGTGAATTCTCTAAATAGTAAGGATAAAATATTTGGGATGGAAGCACCCATAACCTTTCGGATACCAATTTCGCGTGTTCGCTGTTCAGCTGTGAATAAGGTCAAACCGAACAATCCCAGATAAGCTATGAAGATAGTCAGTGTTGAGAACAATGCCAGCAGGCGACCCTGCTTCTGCTCAGTCCGGTAGAGTTCGGAAAAAAGATCATCCACAAAATCATAATGAAATGGAAGGTCCGGGAATAACCGGTCCCAGACATTTTTCATGTGAGATAAAGAGGCTGTCATATTATTTGTATTCAATTTCACCAGGATACAACTGAAAAACATGGGCTCGTTTATGAGTACCAGTGGACGGATTTGCAGACGAAGCGAGGCATAATGGTAATCTTTCACCACACCGATAATCTCTCCGTATTTTGTTTGAAATGCAGCATTTCTCCAATCGATCCGTTTGCCTATAGCTTCCCGGGGATCATTCCAGCCAAATGTCTTTAATGCCGATTCATTAATCAAGTAGGTTCTTTCCTTCTCCAAAACGTACGATTGAATCGTGGGAAGCCATTCATTGGGATCCCCCATTACAGGTAATTCGCAAGAACGGGTCATAGTAAAATCACGGCCGGTTGTCATTTCAATTTCCATGAAATTGATAAAATTCGCATCTACAGATTGAACGGCCAGTACCGGCGGATTTGTATCATGCGGGAGACCTTCGACACGACAGTGGCCCGCATCCAGTATATCCCTGGAAGGTGCATCCATGGATGCACTCACATTTATGATGCCGGGATGTTCTGTGAATTCTTTTTTCAGAACTGGGTATTTGGTCCGGATTTCATGAGAAATATTTCGAATAGTCAGCATTTGTTTTTTATTCATTCCCAGATTGGTGTTGCTCAGGAAGGAATACTGATGTCTGCTAATTAACGTACAAACAATCAATGCTATGGACATGGTGAATTGCAGCACTACCAGTACTTTTCGTACATCGGTGCTGAGTCTCCGGCTGGATCGAATTGGGTGATTACTACCAAATAATGCATTGACTGGATGAAAGGAGGATAGAACGAATGAGGGATAACTTCCGGAAAACAGTCCTGTAAACAAACAAAGCCCTAGGAATCCAAATAATAACCATCCGTCAAATATCGATCCCAATTCCATTTTTTTTTCCAGTATTGGATTGAAAAACGGGAATACGAAAATCACAATGAGCAGGGCTATTATAAAGGCAATGAGAGAATACAGCAGGGATTCATTTAGAAAGTAGAGGATGAGCTGGCCTCGGTATGCACCCAGCACTTTGCGAATCCCGATTTCCTTGGCACGTTTCATGGAACGAGCAGTGGACAGATTCATGAAATTGAAGCAGGCAATCAGCATGATGAGAACGGCTACTACAGAGAAAATGGTAATGGTACGGATATCCCCGTTGGATTCGATTTCCCGATCCAGATGAGATTTCAAGTGAATATCTGTTAACGCTTGAAGATGCAGAAAAGTGGTTTCCGCAGTGCTTGCACCGGCAGTCTTTTCGATGAATGATGGGAATTTTTCTTCCAGCAAAGAAGGGTCTGCTCCCTGTTTCAGAAGAATATACACCCAGGCCCATCCTTGCCTTGCCTCAGCATTCGGATACGAGGCCAGGAAGTCAATCTGGAAATGGGAGTTGGGTGGCAGGTTTTGCATGATTCCTGTGATTTTATAAGGTTGCGAAGTGCCTGGGCGTTGTCCGTAAAGGAGAATTTCCTTTCCAATGACATCCACGAATCCGAAATATTTAAGTGCAGTGGATTCGGTTAAAACCACCGAATGAGGTTCAGTTAGAGCGGTTGCTGAGCTTCCATGAACCAATGGAAACGAGAAGACATCAAATACTTCCTTATCTGTAGTGAACCACCTGTATGTCTTGACTTTTTCATCATTGATGCGTAAGTCCACCTGAGGTTGATACTGAAAACGGATAAGTTTCTTGACTTCCGGAAATTCGTCAGGGAGGTTGTTTACCCAGGCATCGGGACATCGGGCAAAGTGAGGTCTGTATCCTGTGGGTGTGTCGAATCTTTGAGTGACGCGGTATATCAGGTCTGCGTTTTTATGGTATTTGTCATAACTCAACTCAAAACGAAGGTAGAGAAGAATCAACATGGAAACGGCCATACCCACGGCTAATCCAAAAATATTGATAAATGAAAATCCCTTGTGTTTTTTTAGATTTCTTAAAGCAGTTTTAAGATAATTCTTCAATATGGTACTCCTCCACATTATTTTAGACCTAAGAAAGGGCAGTAATGAAAACCTTCAAATTTGATAATACTTTTTTATATGAGTTTAAAAATATTTCAACATGATTTCTTTCCTTTTTGTAAAACGTCAAAGGTAAAAAGTGAAAAGTATGGGGGAGGATGGGTCGTTTAACATTTCACATTTTATGTCTCACTTTCTCATTCATACTTCAAACTGTCTACCGGATTCATTAGTGCGGCCTTGAGGGCTTGATAAATCACGGTCAGAATCGCAATGATCAGCGCCAGGACACCTGAGAGAGCGAAAATCCACCAGGATAGGGACGTACGATAGGCGTAGTTTTGAAGCCAGTTTTTCATGAGTAAGTAGGCTATGGGCCAGGCTACACCATTGGCAATTAATATCCATTTTGTGAATTCCTTAGAGAGCAGGAAAACAATACTGGAAATAGAGGCACCTAAGGTTTTCCGAACTCCGATTTCTTTAGTTCGCCGTTCGGCTGTGAAGGAAGCTAAACCGAAAAGACCAAGACAGGCAATGAGAACAGCCAGTATGGTGAAGATTTGAAGAAGAGTTCCGATGGTTTTTTCTGTTTCGTACATGCTTTCAACAGCTTCGTCAAGAAAGTGGTATTCAAAAGGATATTGGGGAATGGTATGGTTCCACACCTTTTCAACAGTTTGTATAGCCTTCTGGAGGTTTCCGGGTGACAGTCGAACCAGGGCAAAATTGATCCATTTAGTGTTGACTAAAAGTGCCAAAGGTTCTATTTGGTTACGCATGGATTGGAAGTGGAAATCCTTCATAACACCCACAATGGTTCCATCTATACCCCATATGGAAAGTTGTTCATTTACAGCTGATTCCTTGTTCATGATTCTCTTGAGTTCCTGGTTGATAAGGATAGCACTGGAGGTATCCGTGGCAAAAGATTTTGAAAAAGACCGTCCCTCGATCATTTCGATTTTCATGGTTTCAACGTAGTCAAAATCCACTGAGTTGATGCTAACGAGCACAGTCTGATCAGGATCCTTTCCCTCCCAGTCATTCCCGCCGGTATTGCTGCCAAAAGAAGCCGGCCATGACATGCTTGCTGAAACGTTCAGGATATCCGGTTCGGATTTCAAATTTTCTTTCAGTACCTGGTATGAATTCCTCGTTTTTCCACGCAGGGGAAGGTAGATGATATGTTCTTTGTCATATCCCAGTTTTTTGTTTTGTATGAAGGTCATTTGCTTGTACATGATCATAGTGCCGATGATGAGCAGAATGGAGAGGGTAAACTGGGTGACCACCAGAATCCTCCGAAAAAGGGCACCTTTAACTCCGCGAATCATAGTTCCTTTCAGAACCTGTACCGGGTGGAAACTGGAGAGAAAGAGGGCTGGATAACTACCGGAGATAAATCCTGTGATGATGGTAATGGCCACCATCCCTAACAGGAAGCGTGCCTGTAAGAGGTCGTTTAGAGAAAATTCTTTTTCTGCCAAGGTATTGAAATAGGGCAGGAGAAGAGTCGTCAAAAGGAAGGCAACAATCAAGGAAAGGCAGGCCATGAGAATAGATTCTCCATAAAATTGTCTGATAAGGTTTGTTTTCATGGCTCCAACTACTTTTCTGAGCCCCACTTCCTTCGCTCTACTAACAGACCGGGCAGTGGCTAGATTCATGAAGTTAATACAGGCAATGAGGAGGATAAACAGGGCAATAATGGAGAAAATGTATACGTACATAATGGCACCTGGGGGATGGCCATATCCAAAATACTGGTGCAAGTGAATATCAGGGAAGGGCATTACCATAAATTCCGTTTTTTTCTGTGTAATGAACTGCTGTTTTCGTTCTTCATCTTCTATAGATTCTAGCACGTGTCTGTTACGGATTTCGGTAATTTTACGATTTACTTCCGGAATGGAAGCATTTTCATGTAACTGGACTAAGGTAGTGATGCTGTTACTTCCCCAGCTGTCATCGTACCGGCCGATCTCCTTTATAAATTCGAAGGGGATAAGCATATCAAACTGCAGGTAGGAGTTGGTGGGAACATTAGCCATAACACCTGTCACAGTAAAAGAGTATTCGTTATTTGCGGTCAAGGTCTTGTCGATAGGATCTACTGATCCGAAATATTTTTCAGCCATCTCTTCTGAAATGATGATCCCGTGATGATCATTGAGGGCCTTCGCTGGATCACCCTGGATTAGTGGAAAGGTGAATATCTGGAGGAAAGAAGGGTCCACGGCGCGGATTCCATTTTCAAAAAAAACTTTATTTTCATACTTTATGAGGATGTTTCCTGTATAGACGTAGCGGGTGGCATCAATGATTTCAGGAATCTCTTCTTTAATGCCTTCACCCATAGGGTAGGGTGTGACCGTGACGTGGTAGGTCTCTCCAGAGTAGAATTGATCCTGCTCCACCCGGTAAAGATATTGCGCATTTTGGTGGAACCTATCAAAATTCAGCTCCTCCATGACCCAAAGCATAATCAAAAGGCAGCTGGCCATTCCCAGGGCAAGGCCGGCTACGTTAATTAGAGAATGCCCTTTGTGTTTGAGTAGGTTTCTGAATGCAATTTTAAAATAGTTTTTAAACATGGTTTTCCCCATAATTTTTTATATTGATACAGTATATAACAGAAAGTTATTCTTCCTTATTAAGTTTTTTTAGCATTTGTTTGGCATTGTTGTTATCCGGATTCAGTTCAAGAGATTTTCTATAATTCTTGATGGCAAGTTTAGTCTGGTTATTTTTCATATATGCTTCAGCCAGACTGTCATACACATTGGATGATCCAGGAAACACCTCAACATTTAACTTGAAAATTTCAATTGCCTTGGAAATATTTGCTAAGTTCAACAGATAGTATCCGATCTCATTAATTGATGTCTCATCAAAATAGATGTCACTTCCATTATCGCGTAGCTTTCTGATTTTAGTCAGAGTAGTTTGTAGTGAATCATCTCCTTTCTTTTTTATGATCTCGGATGCCAGATTTTTTTGCTGTAAATAGAATACTCTTACATGCGTTTTATGCTGGGGGCGTATCCAATCATCACCTCCATCTTTATACACTTGCATTTCTTTAACAAAGGAGAAATCTTTGTCAAGGGATAATTGATTTTGAATTTCATTTAGAGCTTTCCCAGCAGCTTCAGCAGTTTTTACACTGTTCCAAAGTTTTCTAATATATTCCAGGTGAGTATGAGCTCGTTCTTTTGACCACTCATCATTAATATCACATATAACTTTTTCAACCGAATTCTCACCTTCGAGTATTTCCTCTAATACCTTGATCCATCGTGGTACATCTAATTCTGTATACCTACTATGGGGATGGGGAGCAAGATGATGTGAATGTAAAATAAAACCGGGTATGATAGCTATATTCTCCTCAGGAATAACTATTACTGTCATACCGTCATATCCAGCTTTTCCAAACCAGATCAGTTTCAGAGTTATATCTCCAAGATGCAAGGTCATTCTGTCATTATATACTATGGTTGGAAGTAGCAGAGAAAAACCGTCCTCAAGTTCATCAGCTCTTTGTTTGCAGGTATTCATCCATCTTTGTTCATTTTTTGCAGTTTCTGATCCCGGTTCATGTGTTTCCAGACGTTTTCGTGAAACATTTTCTTTCCAGCGCCACATGTCAATCAAGCTTTTGATTTCTGCATCAACATCTTTCTCTTTACCTTTGTACTTTTTTAATATATTACTTTGACCAATTATCATAGTTTCTTTATAGGAAGCATTTCCTCCAAACATATCAAGCCGATCAACCATATTTATTGTATAGAGAAAATCATTTCGATCAAAAGCTTTGGTAATTTCTTTTTTATATTTTTGTGCGGTTATTTCAGACCAGAAGCTATTCAAGACTATCAGTCCTTTTTCTGATGTAATAATCAATTGATCTTCTCCACCTTCAGGATGTACTACTGAAAATATCTTGTCGGTAATTTTTTTTATCTGAAAATTTTGAGAATTTGTATTTCCAAAAGAATACAAACAAATAGAAAAAATATAAATGATTAATAACATTAGTTTTGTTTTCATAATTAATTCCTTTCTTTTAAATGTATTTTTTTATAAAGTTTTGATGGCTTTATTTTTATTACACAGAGAGTTTGGTGCAGAATATTTTTTGCTATACTCTTGGTGTTATATACACTGTTATTATTCATATTTCAAACTATCCACCGGATTAGCCCGGGCTGATTTCCAGGTTTGAGCTGATATTGCAATAAATGAAATCATCAAAGAAATAAATCCAACCAAAAAGTAAACTCCCGGATGAATATGTGTAATAAACAAGAGACCTGTCTGGAGAACCTTGTTCCAGGCAAAGAAAATCAAAGGGAAAGCAATGAGAATTGCAATTATTACTAAAACAAAAAATTCTTTCCCCAGATTCCAGAAAATATTTACTTTGGAAGCGCCCAGTACTTTACGAATACCGATTTCTTTGGTTTTCTGTTCAACAATATATGAGGTCAGTCCGAAAAGCCCCAGGCAGGAAAATATAATTGCTACAAATGCAATTATATTAAATAGTCCGGAAGCCTTTTCAATAACGCCAAAAAAGTCTAAAAAGTAGTCATCTAAGGTTTGACAAATAAAAGGAAGATCAGGTGCAAGGGTTTGCCATTGTGTTTTTAATTCATCACGAATATCAGTAAAGCTGCTGGAAGATCGATATTTAACCAGCATGAAATTCAAGTTTTCTTTCTCGATATACAAAACAGCAGGGGGAATTTCAAAACCCCAATCATCGAAAACAAAGTCGTTCACTATTCCGATAACTATGCCTGATTGTCCTCCTAGGTCAATAGTTTTTTCAATAGGATTTTTCCAAGGCAGCTTAGCAACAGCACTCTCATTTAAAACAAAATTATTGTCATCTCCCAAGGTAGAGGAAAAATTTCTGCCCTGTAGTATATTCATCCCCAGGGTTTTGATAAAGTCGTGATCTACACCATAGGCATCTACTGTAACGGCTTCCTGTTCAGAACTCTCCACTGGTTTTGCTTGCTGATTATTAGACCAGATAACTGGAAGGTTAGCCGAGGCTGAAACAGATATAACCTCCGGATTACCTAAAATTTCGGTTTTTAAGATTTTACGCTGAGAAGGTGATTGTTCACTTACCTGAAGTATTGCCACATTTTCTCTACTGTATCCCATATCAGAAACTAGTATTAACCTTCCTTGATTTTTTAAAACTCCTGCTAATGCCATTAAAATGATAGAAACAGTAAATTGGAATACGATCAGGATTTTTCTACCATGTACTTTAGATTTGCCGGTTTGAACCCTTTTTTGGAGAGCTTGAACAGGACTGAATTTTGACATATAGAGGGCAGGATATAAACCAGATGTTAATCCTATTATCAGGGCTGCAATAACCAGATATTTTATTAAAAAAGGATAATGCCAAATAGAATTGGAGACTTCTGTAGGAAAGGCAATAGGGATTGCACCACCAGCAAGCATTTGGATAAGGGGGTGAGCTATTTCATAAACAAGTATTGCTGCTGGTACAGCCAGGAATGAAATCAACAGTGATTCACCTATAAATTGTTGAATAAGTTGACCTCTCTTTGCACCCACAACTTTACGCATGGCAATTTCCCGGTATCGCTGCATGTATCGAGCAATAGATAAGTTGATAAAATTGATACTGACAACCAGGAGCAGCAGTATCCCGAAAAAAAGCATAGCATATACTGCTGCTGGATGTGAACTATTAATAATGGAATGAATATGTAAAGAGCCCAAACGCATGTCAAGGAAGGGGAAAAGATACAGGCGTTGGGGTGTGTTTTCAGATTTGGGAAGGTGTCGTTTTATGAAATCAGGTAGTTTATCCTCCACCAACTTTGCATGTATCCCCTTTTGCAGTTTCACCAAGGTAGCAAAGCGGTTCTGGGACCAGTCGTTCATTCCATTAAACAAGGATTTTACTGTCTGCATGGAAACCAGAAATTCAAATTTAAGGGAAGATGTTTTCTTAATATTTTTGGTTACACCTGTAACTGTAACCAGAACCTTTTGGTTTAACTTAAGAATTTTACCTATGGGATTTTCACTACCAAAATATTTTTGTGCTGCTTTTTCAGATAAAACGATTGAATTTGGTTTTGAAAGAGCTGTTTCCGGTTGACCGGAAACCATATCAAATGTAAAGAAGGTAAAAAAATTCTTATCTACAAACAAAACATGATTTTCGTAAAAAATCTTATTTCCCTGCTTGATGGTAATTTTTCCTCCTGGGAATATGCGTATACCTTCCTCAACTTCAGGGATTTCTTCCTGAATTGTGGGGAGTAAGGGAGCAGGGAGAAATCCTGAATGTTTTTCATCCCCATTATCATCTGGAATGACCTGAATCAGGGCAAATATCCGATCTGCATCTTTATGAAAGTGATCAGCGTTTAATTTTATACCAGCTGTTAAAGCAAATATGGCAAACCCAGCCATCCCTATTGCCAGCCCTGAAATATTAATCAAGGTAAACACCTTCTGTTTTTTTAAATTTCTTAATGCAACTAGCAAATAATTTTTAAACATGTTTTTTTTCCTTTTTAGTGGTCAGCTGTTAGCTTTCAGTTATCAGCCCCCTCAACCCTTCTCAAAGCTGAGAGCTGAATGCTGACAGCTTGTTCTTCATTCATACCTCAAACTCTCTACAGGATTGGCCGTGGCTGCTTTGACAGCCTGGTAACCCACAGTTACCAGGGCGATGCAGAAGGCTAACGACCCGGAGAGAATAAAAATCCAGATACTCAGATTTATCCGGTAAGCAAAGTTCTGCAGCCATTTATTCATGAAATAATAGGCGATGGGCCAGGCGATGCAATTGGCAGATAATACCATCTTGATAAACGTGTTTGATATTAAGAATACCACTTGATTAACAGAAGCACCCAGCACTTTTCTTATTCCGATTTCCTTGGTTCGCTCTTCGGTCATAAAAGTAACCAAACCAAATAGACCGAGACAGGCGATGATAAACGCAAGGGCTGAAAATGTTCCGAGTAGCTGCGCCATTTGATTTTCCTTCTTATAAAAATTGTCTATTTCTTCATCGAAGAAAGTATATTCAAAAGGACGATTTTTTACACGTGCACTCCACTCATTTTCCAAAAATTGAATTGTAGATGCAATATCATGCGGACTGATGCGAATGATAATTGTAGATGCCCAATCGTAATTAATGTCTAATACTGTCGGGATGATTCTTTCATGAAACGATGAATGATGGAAGTTATTAATAATTCCGATCACTCTTCCCTTATCGCCGATTACATCTCCGGGAAAAGTTATTTCTCTATTCAATACACTGCCGCCAATTACTTTTGCTGCCTCTTCATTGATTAGGTAAGCATCCGATGCATCTGTAAAGATTTGTTTTGAGAAATTTCTTCCTTCCAGAATGTTCAGACCTACTGTTTTAACATAATCGTGGTCGACATGAAATTTTGCGAATGTAATTTCTTTATTTTCGTCTTTACCTTCCCAGGTAACCTCATTCATTGAAAAATCGAGAAACATGGGAGGAGTGCCTACCGCGGCATTTATTATACCCGGATGAGTGATCAGCCTGCTCCTAATACTTTCAAAACTTTGTATATAATCATCGTCTGCAACATAATACAGCATGTGATCTTTGGTATATCCCAAGTCGGTATCAACCATAAATGATAGCTGCCGGTAAACGACCATAACACCGACGAAGAGCAATACGGAAATGGCGAACTGAACGATTACCATGTATTTTCTAAATATACCGGCAAATTGCCCTGATCGAGTAGATTTCTTCAGAACGGAAGAAGGGGATATTGATGAAAGATACAATGCCGGATAACCTCCTGCCAGAAATGTAGTTAATAAAGTAATACCGAATAATATTAAGAGCATATTCGGCTTCAGTAATCCGGCAGCCTCAATCTGTTTACCCGAAACAAAATTAAAGTATGGAAGCAGCAGAATAACCAAACCTGCAGCAATTAGTACCGATACTGTTGTGAGGATGAATGATTCGCCCAAAAACTGTTTTATCAGATTCGTTTTTTGTGCACCGATTACTTTTCGCATTCCGATCTCTTTCGCTCTTGTACTTGATCTGGCTGTTGATAAGTTCATAAAATTGATACATGCTATTCCCAAAATGAATAGGGTGATAATAGAAAAGATATAGAGGTACTTTACATTTCCTTCTTCTTCAAGTGGATTGAGATTAATGTTGGTAATCGGCTGTAAGTAAATTTCCGATTCAGAGGTTTTATTGTATCGATGTATAATATTTTTTATTTTGGCATTCACATCGCTTATGTTAGTTCCCTCCTTTAGGAGTACATAGGTTGCATATGCGTTTACCCGCCAATTATTTTCACCAAACATTCGTTCAAATGTTTTGTTTCTCGAATCGAAATTAACTATACAGTCGAATTCAATGTGTGAATTGTTGGGTATGTCTTCAATTATTCCTGATACTACATAATCCTTTTTACTTCCAACTGTAATTGATTTGCCAACTGGATTTGTGTTGCCAAATAATTTTACCGCACAACTTTGTGTTAGTACTATTGATGAGTTATCAACTATGGCGGTAGATGCATTCCCTTGGATGAATCTGACTGTAAATAAATCAAAATATGTAGGATCGACGTAAATTAAATCTACCTTGTTGAAAAATTTATCCTCAATTTTAATGTAAATGTTACGATCACGATAGCGGCAGACTTCCGATATTTCTGGATATTCCTCTTTTAAAGTCGGACCAAGTAATGCGGGCGTGCGTTCGTTTTTGCTTTCGTCTGTAACTCTTGCAACGCGGAATAGTCTATCCGATTTTTCGTGAAATTTGTCGTAGCTTAATTCGTCCTCTATCCAGAGGAAAATCAAAAGACAGAATGCGATCCCAACTGCTAATCCCGATATGTTGATTATTGAATACGTTTTATACCTTTTAATGTTTCGGAGGGTTGATATCAGATAATTTTCGAACATTTTTTTCTCCTTTATTCGTCAAACGTGAGATGTGAGACGTGAGAAATGTCGGTGGGGATGGGTCGTCTGACTTCTCACGTCTGACGTCTCACATTTTAATTTAGATAACAAATTATTCATTCCAATACATAGAGATTTACTTTTACTCATTATTCGTAACGCAAAGAATCCACCGGATTGGCCCGGGTTGCATGAACAGCCTGCCAGGTCACAGATAAAACAGAAAGAATCATGGTCATCAACGAAACGAAAATAAAAATGCCCAAACCGATATCAATCCGATAGGTAAATCCCCATCGGATAAAATGGCTGGACAGGAAATAACTGACCGGCAGACCGATGACATTGGCCCATAATACATATTTGATAAAATTTTTCAATAAAGATTTCAGTATTTTAATATCTGATGCTCCTATTGCTTTTCGAATACCTATTTCTTTAAATTTTCGTTCAACAGTATAAGTGGCTAAGGCAAAAATACCCAAACATGAAAAGAGTATACCTACAATTCCGACGAAACCACATATATGAGCGATGGTATTGATTCCTCTATAAATATTGTAGAAATACTGGTTATGATTGATCAATTCGAATGGCAAATCCGGTATATGTTTGTCCCACATTTTCTTGATATAATTTGCAGTCTCATTACTGTTATTATCAGATGCGGTTTTTACCAATAGATAGTTTAGATGATTCCGGTCCAGGTATAGTATGGTGGGAATAATGTTAAAGTGAACATCTTTAAACAGAAAATCTTCAACCACTCCAATGACTTTTCCTTTTTTTTCATTAAAAGTAATTTCTTTCCCAATGGGATTTTTCCATTGAAACTGCTGGACTGCAGTTTCA
>CAYUAG010000005.1:45385-70429 GCA_964442615.1 uncultured bacterium | reverse complement strand
CTTATGAAATTTACAGAGCATCTTGGTAGAAGAATGAACCTTTATAATGGAGACATTAAAGAATTTTTTAAGCCTGAATGAATTAAATCCAATACCTAGGGAGTTGAATCTATGAAATCAAAACGTGTTCTTGTATTAGTGGACTGGCAACCCGGGAAAAATTCATTTCCGATTTTTAAAAAAACCTTTGATGAGATTCAAGTAATAGGTGGTCCCTTTCTTAAGGGAGCTACCAGCGGATTGCGCAAAGTCCTGTTCCGCTGGTCCCTGTACACCTGGGTAGGAATAAAGGCACTTTTTCTCAGCCGGAATTATGATACGATCATCGCCTATCAACCGGTATGTGGTTTGATTTTAGGTTCCTTTTACCAGCTGTTCAACATTAAAACGAAACAACTCATTCTTCTGAATATGATCTTCACAGAGCGTTCTTCTCGATTTTATTATAGTCTTCGGCAACGCTTCGTACACTGGGTACTGAAAATCGTGGACGGTATCAGTGTCTACACTAGTGGTGAAATCAATAGTATGGCTAAACTTTTCGATTATCCTAAAGAGCGGATCGCCTGTGTACGGCAGGGTATTCGTCTCAAAAAGCCGGTAGATCGAATTCCTGCTGATAAGCTAAACAGATATATCTTTAGTGCTGGTATGAGCCTACGGGATTACACCTCTCTTATTGAAGCTGTACGCTTTCTCGATATTCCCTTGGAGATTGTGTGTCAGCCCTATAATGTGAAAGGATTGGATATTCCCGATCATGTGCAGGTTCATCTTGATATGTGGGGTGATGATGTAGTAAAGCTACGACGTAAAGCTCGGATGGTGGTGATTCCCCTGCTGTACGAAAACATATCAGCAGGTCAATACGACATCCTTTTTTCCATGTCCGAAGGAAAGGGAATTATTTCTTCCCGAACAGTGGCTAGCATCGAGCATATAACCGATGGTAAAAACGGATTTTTGGTACCCTGCCAAGATGTCAAGGCCTTGCGGGACCGGATCCTAACCTTATGGAATGATTCAACTCTTATCAACAAAATGGGCACACTCGCTCAGCAAACATTTAAAAACAACTTCACCTTTGAAGCCTATCAACGCACTGTAGTGAACTGGTTAAAGGATTTATAAAAAATTAAACCAAAATATCCTTCTTTTTTGAATATTCCCAGGTTTAGAAGACATATCATTGAGCCAGGATTTAGCTTGTTGTACCTCTATGTATATTTCAATCGGAGTGACTCCTTAACCAGCATTAATTCTTACGCATCCACACAACCCTGATTATAGCGTCTGTTCTGGATATGGAAGGGATAGGTTCAAACCTTTCAACAGCTAAAGTATTACTCCATGATTTTAATAATTTAAGACTGGTAGTTATGGTAATTTTTCATTCTGGATCCCTGAAACCGGTAAGAAATAGGATTATTCTGAAATCCCAATAAAACAAAGAATGGAAATTTCTACGTGCATAGGAATGACAAAATAAAAATATTTTTTAGGAAAGCCTTTTAAGTAATCTTTGAGGTTTGATTTATTATTCTAGGTTATAAGCAACGGATTTTATTTTCTAAATTCTAGGAAATGAAATATTTGTGATATTTCATAAAATCGAAAAAATAAATTGATTTTCTACAAACTGAATATTATTTTAAAAACAAATCATTTCTTTAATTTCAGAGATCAATATGAGGCAAAAAAATAAACCATCTTCAATAGAAACTCCTTTAATGACCCAGTATAATGCGGTAAAAGCAAAGCATAAAGATACAATTGTATTTTTTAGAATGGGTGATTTTTATGAGATGTTCAATGAAGATGCTGTAACCGCATCAAAAGTACTGGGAATTACTCTAACCTCACGAGGACATGGTAAAGCTGGTGATGTACCCTTAGCAGGATTTCCTTATCATGCCCTGGAAGGTTACTTGGCTAAAATGTTGGTAGCTGGATTTAGAGTTGCGATTTGTGAACAAGTAGAAGATCCCAAAGAAGCCAAAGGTATTGTGAAAAGAGATGTGGTACAGATAGTAACCCCAGGTACAGTAACTTCCGAAAATATTTTAGAATTAAAACGTAATAACTATCTTTTAGCTCTGTTCGCAAAAAATGGGATTTGGGGATTTGCAACTGCTGATGTTTCTACCGGGGAATTTAAGGTTACAGAATGTAGTGAAAAAAAACTGATTGATGAGATTGAATCACTCAGACCTTCTGAAATCCTTGTTTCAGAAAAGCAGAAGGAACTTCTTAAACAGAAATTAAAATCCAACAATCTCAACATTCTTCTTACTGGTCAAGATGATTGGGTATTTAACTGGGAATTTGGATATGAGCTATTGACCAAACATTTTAAAACCACCTCTTTAAAAGGCTTTGGATGTGAAAATCTGGATCAGGGAATATCAGCTGCTGGGGCTGTGCTAAACTACCTGAAAGAAACCCAAAAGAACAATCTCTCCCATATTACATCACTCAATTTGTATACTGATGATGATTTCATGCACCTTGATGCAGCCACTCGTCGTAATCTTGAGATAACAGCTTCCATAATGGGTGGAGAAAAAGAAGGCTCCCTCCTTTCCATAATTGATCAAACTAAAACTCCCATGGGAGGTAGAACCCTGATATCCTGGATTAACCATCCCTTGAATCACCTTGAACCAATATGTACACGTCATGAAAGTGTAGAAGAACTCTATTTAGATAACCAATTACGTGAAAGTTTGGGAATAACTCTTAGAAAAGTAAATGATCTGGAAAGACTTCTTTCCAAAGTTGTAACAAACCGGGCAAATCCAAGAGATATTAAAGCTCTATCAAACAGTCTCTTAATTATTCCAGATATGAAAGATACTCTAAAAAAAATATCCTCTCAACTACTACGAGACATTAATAATAATCTTGAATCCTGCAAAAAATTGACAAAAACCATTGACAATGCAATAGTAGATAATCCGCCAACTCAGTTGACAAATGGTGGTTTAATTAAACAAGGGTACAATGCTGAAGTTGACACCTTAAGAGAAATTGCTTTCTCAGGAAAAGATTGGATTGCCAAACTTCAAACTAAAGAAAAAGACTCAACCAAAATACCTTCTCTAAAAATAGGCTTTAATAAAATATTTGGATATTATATCGAAGTCACCAAAACCCACTTATCAAAAGTTCCGAAACACTATATTCGTAAACAGACTCTTGTCAATGCGGAAAGATTCATCACTCCTGACTTAAAGGAAATGGAAGAAAAAATCCTTAAATCAGAAGAAAAATTAATTGAACTTGAAAAAAAACTTTTTAATAAACTAAATAAATATATTCTAAATTTTTCCCGTAAAATTCAGGAAAATGGCAAATGTCTTGGTCAATTAGATAGTTTACTCTCTCTGTCAGAGGTTGCCTTTCAAAATCGTTATGTGAAGCCAGCTATGAAAAATTCCGATGAGATAATTATAAAAGAGGGCCGTCACCCTGTGGTTGAAAAACTTCTTCCCCCTGGAGAACCATTTATACCAAATGATGTAACTCTGAATAATACCAGTGATCAAATCCTGATTATAACTGGTCCTAATATGGCAGGTAAGTCCACCTATATTCGCCAAGTAGGATTAATTACTCTTATGGCACAAATAGGCAGTTTTATACCGGCAACATCGGCTGAAATCGGAATTGTAGACCGGATATTTACCCGGGTGGGTGCCCAGGATAATCTGGCAGGCGGAGAATCCACTTTTCTGGTGGAAATGAACGAAACTGCCAATATTTTAAATAATGCCACTCAAAAAAGTCTTATTCTTTTAGATGAAATTGGAAGAGGCACCTCTACCTTCGATGGTCTTTCTATTGCCTGGGCCGTGGCAGAATTTCTTCATAGTAGTGAAAAGGTTAAGGCAAAAACACTATTTGCCACTCACTATCATGAACTAACCGAGCTTGCCCTCATCTTTAACCGGGTTAAAAACTATAATGTTGCGGTTAAAGAGTGGGGAGATAATATTGTTTTCTTAAGAAAAATTGTTCCAGGAGGATGTGACCACTCCTATGGAATTCAGGTGGCAAAATTAGCAGGCCTACCCCAAAAAGTGATTGAAAGAGCAAAAAGAGTGCTTAATAATTTAGAAAATAACGAATTAACTCCCAACAAACTACCGAAGCTTGCCAGGGGAAATTTACCAGAGAAAAAAGTTGCTGAACCTCAACTCAATATGTTTACAGAACAGGAACATAAACTCAGAGAAGCCTTAAAGAAAATTGATCTTAATAATCTAACTCCTATTGATGCACTCAATACCCTGAATGAATTAATGAAAATTATTGATGATTCTTAATATTTAAAAAGTAAAAATCTCTCAACTTACGATTAATAGGAATTGTATTTCTTTTCACTGACTTTTAAAAATTTTTTCTAATGATTCATACTTTTTTTATAACAGCAACACTTGTGTACTTGTCAATAGGTGAACTGTTGACATTTCCTCTTTTAGGTATATTTATTGTCAACCACGCTCCAGATTCTCAAACAGGAAAATATATGGGAATGATGTCCCTTACTTTTTCTCTGGCTTTTGTATTGGGGCCTAGTGCAGGCTCATGGAAATATGATAATTATGGCGGTTCAACACTTTGGTTTAGTACAGGAGTAATGGGAATAATGATTTTAACTGGTTTTCGCTGGCTTAATAATATGGTGAGTAAAAAAAAATAAAATACTAAGGACAATGGTTGGATTTTTTTAGTTGATTGGGAATTTTATAATTTTATCAATAAAAATGTATACATAAAAACTACTAAAGTGGTGAGTAGGTGTTAAATAAAAAAGAGCTGCATAAACCTAACTTCTATGTCTATTTTTTTGCAACTCTAAAATTTTACTTTTTAAAAGATTCCTAAAATCTTATTCATTAGGTGAGTAATTAAATTTCGTGATTTTTTTGCTACTTTACGATCCCAGCGATCTTCCTTTTCCCGTACTTCAGCTTTGTTTATATGTGGAAATGGAATATTTGGAATTTCTTTCCCTAAAAAAGGACACAGCTGTTCCCAGCCATTTCCCTTTGCTAAATCTAAAACTAACAAATCACTTGATCGTTCTTTAAAATAAGCGATAACCTCCTTATTGTGATTTTCGAATATTCTCATGTATGTTTCTTCATTACCTTTTGGACAACCAATCCCATATATCCATTTCCTCATGGGAGTTTTACTTTTACCAAAATGACGCACCAGACTCTTAATCCATGATTCTGAATCTCTTATTGTAAGTATAAATTTACTTCCGGGATATGCTTTATCCATTTTTTTATAGATGATTGGCCAGGGATTATCCTGGAATGCATCATATTTTTTTACAAGTTTATGGGCCATAGTGTATACATTCCAGCTAATGTTCGAATCTTTTACACCATTTGGTCCAGTAATGCTATAACCAAGCTTTGATAGTGCCGTAGCAAGGGATTTTGTTCCAGTTTTGTGGAAACCAATACAAAATATTTTAGTTCTCATTAAAATTTCCTTTGTTTATCACTTAACATTCAGAATTTAGCAGTCCAATCGTAAAAAAAATAATAAAAAATTTTTAAAAAAACAATCATAAAAAAATAAATTATTATATTACAAAAAAATTGGTTAAAGTTACTGCATACCGCTATTGTCAAACTGAGTTCCTCTCTTTAGCCAGAGTATATCTATCTTACACTTTCCTTTATACCTCTATTATGGTATACTTTTTATTACCATTTCCAATAATAATTAAGTCAAGAGGTCTGAGATGGTTGATTTATTTAAACATTAATTAAAAAGTACGCAATTAAAAAATATTTGTCCGGGAAGTATTCAAAAATTAATTGCAAATCTATCTTATGATTTTTTATAAATTTAAATTATTTTTTCAAAGTAGTTTATGTTAATATCTAAAACTCATACCCAAAAAGAGAGACCTCTTTACTAAATAATTCTCTGATTTTATTCTTCTGCTCTTCATCAAAGACTTCACGATAGCTTCGCCTGTCTTTTCGATATGATGATTTAGCTCTGGGCAGTTCTAATTTTTCAGGTAAGCCCAAATGAATTCGTACTTCTTCTAAATCTTCTGTCAAATTTTCAAAAAAACATACTTTGTCCACCGCAACCACACCGTCAATTGTATAAACTTCAAAACCCCTTCTTATTAGTATTAATGGAACTTTCGAGTCGAGAAACTCTGAAATTGTTGGACGTGGCTCTGACTGATTACTCCAATAATAAAAAGACATAAAACGATCCCACGGATTCCTCTCAATGCAAAACTTATAGTAATTATTCCATACTTGTTCGCCGATTAACCTCCTAACCTTAATAGCAGGAATGTGATGATAATAAGTGAGTTTCCTCTTTCCTTTAACCATCAAACGAATCCAATCCTCAAAACCATAATCTGTTACTGGAGCCAGACAATTCTGAGACCCTTGGTAACCAAGTCTCCTCCTTGTTTTCTGGTCTTCTTTAGTAATAGGAGTAATGATATCTTTGACACCACAAAATTTGGATAAAGCAATTTCAACACTGGTACCAGCCGTCTTGTTTGTTTTGAGAAAGATAAACTTATACTTATGTGAGATAATCATTATCGTTTCTTTTTAGCTACAATCATTATTAGAGTAAAATTCAAGTTCATTATTTAAGTTATACTATTGTGATGAGGTTATGGATATATCTGTTGGTGGTTGTGGAGGTGTATTATCACTTTCATAATTCAACTTATACCTAAAATAAACAATGTTTTCACTTATATAATCAGAAGACCAAATCCAGTGAACTGGATGAGAGGTTGAAATACCTTTAACATTTTTATACTTTGCCCAGGGTTCAGCAGAACCATGTAAACCATAACTAGTCGCTTTATCCCATAATGCATCCTCAAAAGATAATTTTTCCCAATCTGCTTCTTCAGAAGTAGAAACTCTCCAATTCTCATCCGTAAAAAAAAGCTCATTTTCAAATTCAATCTCTGCCAAAAGACCAGCTTCTCCTCCTCTATCCATTGCTTTAACTGTTATTAAATTTGTTCCACCAATGGTTGGTATCTCATAGGTCTCAGCAGTACTCCAACCATCCGATTCAGCAATAAAAACACCATTTACATATAATTCATAAACATTATCTGCAGTTATAGTTATTCGTAAGGAATCACCTGTTATGCCAATATAACTGACATTCTTATTTGGATTTATGGTATTAGGAAAAGAAGCTCTGTCAATAATATCATGCCCAGAGAGAGTATAATGAACTCCAACCACATGTTCACTTGTGTTTAAATAATAAGTTGTTGAATCTCCTACTTTCATCTCCACACTATTAACCAATATCCCAGGATTAATATTATAATTTGAAGGATTTTCAGCACTTACCGCATCAACTTTCTCGCTAAAGATAACCTCCAATTCTTCACTTGTTATTAAACTAGCATTAATAATTTCAGGGGAAACTAAATCCTTCTCTGTTGTAAATACACCCTGAATATTTGAAACACTCCTGTTACCAATATTATCAATGGAATAAACCTCATAGGTGTAATTTTTATTCTCTCGAAGGTTTTTATCTGTAAATTTTGTTTCAAAAGGTCTCCCAACTAAGATGCCATTACGAAAAACTTGATAAGCAGTAGCACTATCTCCATCACTAGCTGTTCCAGGAGCACGCCAGTATAATGAAATAGTATGCTCTGTACGACTGCTCATTTGTAAATTTTCTGGAGATTCTGGTGATACCGTATCATCTGAATCGTCTCCTTTGTATACAAATTTAAATGCATCAGCTATAACTTGACCATCTGTTTCATTAGTAATGGTAGCACTTCCGGTGGTCCCTTTATAAAAGTAGTAAGTACCTAAACTATTCCATTGTGAAGATTTATTGGATTGATCAATATGACCTTCAGCTACTTCATTATCAGAAAATTTTATTATAACCGGTACATTGGTTGCTTCCTGAATAGCATCTTTTCTATCACCCAACCACCCATGCCATTCAAAAATCTCATAATTTCCAGATATTCCTATAGTAGGATCAAACTCAGCATAAGCATCCCCTCTTCCAGGCTGGATTTTGGCATAATTATACAAATTACAATAAGCTCTTCCCCCTACTCCCCAAAATGCATTATCGTTTTCTGCAGAATGGGTCCAGGTACCTTTAAATTTTGCTGCACTGCTTGCAGGAGAAGTACCAGCATCAATATTATCTATGATTATATCAGAAACTATAGTTGTGGGTTGTTTTACCAATACTATTGCATCTCCCACAAAACCCAATGGATTATTATCTCTTATTCTTCCTGTTAGAGTAACTTCCGTAAACCTTTCTCCATTATTAAAATCAGGAACCTGTCCCCCCCGGAATCGATAATATGGTCCATCATAATGTTCAAGTCCTTGCAAAGCAGCATCTGTTATTGTATTGTTATAATTATCTAAATTAATAATAAGTAATCCATTATCATAAAATTTAATCCATATACCCTGCTCAGCAATCTCACTTGTAGTAACTTGTTTTACTTTATCCTTAGGATATCCTAAATTCAGTTCAAATTCGTCATAATATTTGGTATAATGATGCTGCCCGGCAGCGTTATCAGTATAACTACAATAGGCATCATACATTAAGGCTTTACCCAGGAAATATCTCATCTGATAAAAATCATTCTTAGTGGGTCCATTAGCTTGAAAAAAGAAAGTATGAGGATACGGTGCAGAATTCTGCCAATTATAAAATCTATTTAACTCCGATTTTACATTGTAGGTTTTATGGCAATGTTCTTTCATTACCCCATTTGCATATTGCCATGCAAAGGTATGAAAATTCCCTGAATTCAAAAAAATAATTTTATCATTACCAATTCTATTTCGTAAGTCTTTAACTGCCTTTTCAACTCCATTTGTCCAAACATTAGTCAGCCAAGTTTTTCCATGCTCATCCCAGTCATTTGAATTATTCCCATCAAGATCAACATCATCTGTATTATAAGGATAAGGCCAGACTCCTTGAGAACAAACACCATCATAAATTGAAAAATCAACTATAGAACTCATATATTCTGGTAAAAACTCAAAATATTTTTTACCATTAAATGCAGGACTTCCTGAACAGTAATCAGTTATATCTATCAAATAACTCTGTCCACCATAAGCTGCTACTGGATTACCTTTTGAATCTCTAAGCAGCCACTCATCAGGTATATCCATTACTTCATCAACATTCCAATCCCTGGAAGCAAGTACTAAACAATTAGGATTCATCTCATGAATAGATTGGGCAAACTCATTTCTAGTATTCGGTGTAATAACAAGCCCAAACCTTGCGTACCATTCAAGTTGGCGACCACCAAAATGAAATACTGCAATCCTTGGATGTGGTGGTCCTTGCTGAGCAAAAATCCTTAAATTAAGTAATAAAAACAATATAATAATCCCTGTTATACAAAATTTTCTTCTAAAAAATAATTTTAACTGTATCATATGTTTAACTCCTTAAACTTTTTATAAAATAATTTTCATATAAATCTTCAAAACTCTTTACCTGTTTTTCCAATGAAAAATATTCTTCTACCCTTTTTCTGCTTTTCTTACCAAAATCCAATGCTCTTTGGGGATTATCTAAAAGATCACATAAAGCCTTGGATAAACTATCCGGATCTCTTGGTGGTACTAGTATACCAGTCTTACCATTGATCACAGCTTCTTTTGTTCCATCAACTGAAGTCGCTACTACCGGTTTTTTTGAGGCCATAGCTTCCAATACCACATTAGGAAGACCTTCAAAAAGTGAAGGTAAAGTAAATATATCTATAGCTTTTAATAAATCAGGTACATCATTACGAGCACCCAAAAAAATAAAATTATTGCTCAACTGATTATCCTTGACTTTTTTTTCTAAAACTGAACGTAAATTTCCATCTCCAACTATTAAAAATTTTAGATTAGGATATCTTTTTACTATGCTTGTAGCTGCATCGATTAAATAGACATGTCCTTTCTGAGTTACTAAACGACCTACCATACCAATTATTTTATCTTTCTCATTTATTTTTAATTTTCTTCTTACCATATGGCTATTCCCATTACTATATTTTTTCAAATCCACACCATAAGGTATGATTTTAATTTTATCAGGATAAATTTTTCTCTCTTCAACTAAAAAATCTGCTGTTCTTTTTGATACTGATATTACCTTATCACACCATTTTATCGCCGCTCTATAAGATATAAGTCTTCGTGGTAATAGCCATTCTGGAGAAGAAATAGTCTCCCAAAAAAAAACTGCTTTTACATCTCCCAATTTTCCTGTAACTGCACCCATAATATCAGCATAATAAAGAGTAGTCATAATAACATCAATTCGCCGGCTTTTTATTAATTTTATCAATGTATAAATCAAACCAATATCAATACGGTGTTTTCTGGGAATTTCAAGTACCTCAATACCAAAATTCCTCAGTTTCATAAAATCTTCCGAAATATTTCCACTTGTCCCTTGCAATCCAAGACTGCAAACTACAGTTCTAAAGCGATTTTTATCCATTCTTTTTACTAGTTCAAGCAATTTTTTCTCTGCTCCCCCTAAACCAAATCCCTCAACCAATTGAAAAACATTAATCTTCCTATTCGTCATCCAATAACTCCATTATTATTCTTAATAATATCATATTCAATAATTCTATTAAGTTTTTCTGCCGTATGCTTCCAAGTATAATTTTTCTCAATAGTTTTTCTTGCTGCTCTTCCGATTTTGCTGCGGAGAGAATTATCCTGTAACAGTAATTTGGATTTTTCTAACATATCATCATAATTTCCTGCTTCAAAAAGTATCCCATTAACACCATCTTCAATTATTTCTTTAATTTGTCCAATAGAGGATGCTATGATACACTTACCTGCAGCCATATATTCAAATAATTTTATTGGTGAATAATAAAAAATTTTATGTTTTGGATAGGGAGCAAAAACTATATCCATGGCAGCAAGATACAATGGTATATTATTATATTCAACATATCCTGGTAAAATCACTTTATCAGTTATCCGGTGTTTCTTAATAAAATCCTCCATCTTATGTTTTAAGGGTCCGTCACCTACCATTAAAAAAATTGTGTTTTTATAGTTAAAAAGGATATCCAATATTAATGATTGGAGTTGTTCAACTCCATGCCAGTAATGAAAAGAACCAACAAAGCCTAAAACTTTCTTTCCTTGTAGATTATATTCAGTTATAACTCTATTCGAGGAAATTAAAGGATTTATTTTTTTCTCATCAACACCATTGAAAATTACATGAATTCTCCCAGAAGGTATATTTCTTTCAACATAAAACTTCTTTAATTGATTTGAAACTACATATATAGTATCTGCAAAATTTATCATTAGCCGCTCAAGCAACCATCCAACCAAGGATAAATCAATAACAGATTTTCTAAATAATTTTTTCTCATAAACCATGGGAGCATTGATTTCCAATATAAAAGGAAGCTCCATAATTTTACACACAATTGCTATAGAAAAATTAAAAATATTATAACGTATTAAAAGTATATCTGGCCTCTCCTTCATAACAAGTTTCCATTCACGCAAAAAATAATATATATTTGAGTATAAAGCGTTAAAATTCCCTAAGTACTTACCTAAATACTTCTTCAAAAATCTTCTAACCACCCTTTTTTCTGATTCTTCAACACTAGTAAACCTATTAAGAAAACAAACTTTAACATCATGATTTAAATTTTTCAAAGCTTTAGCCAGTTCTTGTACATGTACTGCAGCTCCAACAGAACTGAGCTTAACATCATAAAGATAATTTACATATAAAATCTTCATTCTATTTATAACAATTTTAATGCTTTATCTGTAATTATTATACCAACTAATCTAAAAAAAATATTGCAAATTCTATACCTTTTATTAAAAGATATGATCAATACTACAAAATTTATTCTTTCTCTTAAAAATAAAGAACGCATTTATGATTTTTGCTGATAATTGTATCAACTTCTCAGTTTCCAATGCGCTCTTTTCTGTTAATAAAATAAGGTTATTTTTCCATTATTCCACGGTCGGGAATAATACTTTTTTTTGGCATGTTTTCATATTTTTTTATTATATAACGTAAATGCTTAAATACACCATTTTCGGAAAGCTTATTAACCTGAACATACTGATTAATTCTTCATGGCTTATGAAAATCTCATACTCTTTATCTTATAATTCAAAAATCTGTTCCAGCTGAAATCACACTGCTATAAAAGCTTCTACAAATTCTTATACTAAATCTGTAAAAACAGATATACTTATAAACAATATCCCTTAATACATCTGTATAAAATTTCCTTCTTTTATATAGACTTTAATTTTGCTCCTTTCTCAAAGAATTAATTGCTTATAGGACATCAAATGCTTCCCTTAAGTAGTTGCCCTTACCAGAATTAACTACTTAAGGTAAGCAATTAATTATTCTCATATTAACAGTCGCATTTATTACTTGAGCTTACCTCGATTTTTCACTCTTAAAAATAATTTTTTTAATAAATATAACTCTCCTTTAGTAAAATAATTTAATATAAATATCATAACCAAATTAATGATTATTGCCAAGAAAAATAATATAAAAAAACCTAATTCTCTGAACACACATACAAAAAATACCATAACTCCATTAATTAACAAAACTTTAGGAAAAAATCTTAAAATTGGAGGACGGAAAAGATAACCGGATAGGTATATATAATGAACTATAAATATAAATATTTCAGTTATTAATGTTGATAACGCGGCTCCAACCACATTATACTTTGGAATAAATAAAAAATTAAGTATAACATTTATAACAGCCCCTATCATAACAACTTTAGCAGTAAATCTTTGTCTATCTGTTGCCCTTGTAGTGTTTGTTAAGATAAGAGTAATAAAAATTAAGGCGGTTGACCATACCAAAATTCGTAAGGCTTTTGCACCATTAATATATTCATTCCCATATATTAAGATTATTAAATCATCAGAAAATAAAAATATTAAGGTTGATAAAGATATGGAAATTAACAAAAGAAATTTTAACAATCGATTAAATAATCCTTTTAAATCATCAATAGATGTAACATAATATTTTGAAAGAACTGGAAAAGCTGCTTTTACTAATTGATTTGGTATTAAAATCATGGTTAAAATAAATTGATATGCTGCTCTATACCAGCCAACTACTGCATCACTACATATATACGAAAGCATGATTTGGTCAATCAATGTATATATGGTAGCAAAAATAAAATTAACTCCTATTGGTATTCCTTCTTTAAGAATAAATTTTATTATATAAAAATCATATTTAATTCTAATTTTTGTAAATTTTTTAATAGTTATAAAAATACAATACAAAAGTTTTAAAAAGGCTCCAACTGCATATATCATAGAAAGTTCAACATGGCTTCCTCCAATAACTAATATCCCAATCCCAAAAACAGAACTAATTGTAATAGCGATAAAATTAGAATAAGCCACATATTTCATTTTCTGGCGTGCCTGAAAAATTGACTGGAAAACTAATGAAAAAGAAGCAAAGATGTTACTCACAGTAAAAAAATAAACAGTATAAATTACATCTTCAGGTTTATTTGAAAAATTTATTATAGCAATTATAGCAAAACTTGTAATTATACATAACACTATTTTAATAAGGATTGCATTTCCCGTATATTTTTCTTCATATTCCTTATTACGAGCTAACTCTCTAATTAGAAGTTGATGTATGCCTGCATCTGAGAAAATTAAAAAAAACTTTACTAAAACAAATGCAAATGAAAATTTACCATAATTTTCATCTCCTAAAAGACGAGCCGCAAAAATTACTAAGGCTATCCTTACTATTCTCCGATAAATTTCAGATCCATAAAGAAATGATGAATTTATAATTATTTTTTTTATATTATCATTCATGTCTTAACATATACAAGTTTTATATTTTTTCTTAACCTCTATTCATTACAAATGTAACAAACTTACTACTTCCAAATTCAGATAGAAAACTTTCTTTTCCCAGAAAAACAACTTCTGCTAATCCCTTTGCAGTCTTAATTTTTTCTCCTTTTTTGAAAGTTGATAATTCAAAATCCGAATCTATGAGAGAAACATGTATATTACCCTTCTTGGATTCAAACCTCAGTTTATAATTCTTATCAATTGTGGTAGTAAATTTATCGCAAATAACTGGAAGATTAAAGTAACGAATCTCTTCAAAAATTTCATTTGCTTTAAATTCAAATTCATCCTTAAATATTAAACTGTTACATTCAAAGGTAACTCTCCGTTTCAATATGAAGGGACCATAATTATAAACCATTACTAAATTATTATCTGTAATATGAATAGACTGAGCCCTTCCTAAAGCTGGTATATACCACCCCTTTTCATCTCTCTTTTTAACAATGGGTGCAAATACATTTTTATCAATATTCTCCACTCTGTTGATCTTACCAAATATAGAATAGGGACCTCCAGGACATGAAAAAAACCAACCAACTTTATTAAACCACAAATGTATCGGAGTTATGGCTGGTTCTGAAATATATTCTGTCGCTCCCCTACTAAAAACCGTAAAATAATTTTCATTAGAAAAAATAACCTGTCCAGAGGATTTTAGATAATGTAACTGTTTTTCTGATGGTTTAAACTGTACCGATTGATTACAATCAAACCTATGCTTATGAGTTAATGCCAACCAGACACCCAAAAAAGCTTCATACACTGTCAAATGATGATAATCATACCATCCAAATTTTTCCAAATCATTCTGGTAATTTAAAACCAGTGGGAAAATATTATTTTGCTTAAACTTATTTAAATATTTCCATATGCAATCAATTAAATATTGATAATAACCTGCCTGATTTTTGTTAATTGATTTTGCAGCTTCAAGTACATACAATCCTATTCCATAACCAAATATCTGTTCTTGCCCTCTCCCCAGGTAATTAAAACATCCATCTGGATCAACAAAATGTATAAAATAATATACTCCTTTTAAAAACCAATCTTTAATCCTCTTACTCGAATTAATTAAATAGATCCGGTGAAGTAAAGCGAGTACAAATACATGATACTGAATTGGTCTGCTCAAATGAGGAAAATCATCAAAACAACCATCAGGCAATTTAGCTCTCCGGACAAAAAATATTCTCCATAAATATCGTAAAAAATCAACAACATTATGGAAGAGCTTATACCTCAGTAATGAAGAATAAGCACGCATTGCATACCAATTGGTAAGATGGTTACCCTTATTTTCTCTGTATTCTTTTAATCCCTTTAACCATTTTCTTTGTTCATCTTCTCTCAAATATTTTTTAATTATTCTATAGGTTTCTAAAAAAGCATAATTTTTAAAATCCCAATGGTATCCCCACTTTTTAAATTTATACTCATCTTTACTAGTTCTTAAATGAAAGTCAATTGCACTTTTTATATTCTCAAGAATCATCTTATCCTTATATTGCTCATATAAAAGTGCTCCCAAAAAAGCAAAATGGGTTGCTGCATAATGAGCACCAGGATTACAAAAGTCAATAGGATCAAATATACCCCCATAATCATACACAGAAATAAAAACCTTATCACCTGTTCTTTTTTCTATCTTAAGTCCTATTCCCTTAACTGAAAAATATTCTGAATCTGGATATTCAATCTTTATCTCTTTCTTTCCCTCAACCGGATGATCTAAGGTAAATTGTAAATGATTCCCTTTTACCTTTCCTTGGATCTGCTTTTGCTTTATTTGTAATGTTCTAAGCCAATTGAAAATACTATGTGCTTCTTTTATATATCTCATAATTAATACAACTTTTTATTAAATTACCATGCTTTAATTTTGTAACAGTTAATGAATAGGCCAGTTTAAATTACATTAAATATAACTATTTAAATTTTTTCAATCACTGTTAATAAGGAAAGACCTTTTGATTTAATAATCTGTTTGGCTATAGATTTTAAAAAATTATCTTCATAATATACTCGCTGCTGCACTATTCTATATCTACTCTGCTTAATCCATTTATTCAACATCCTCTTTTTTATCTTAGCAGATGGTCCAGTATACCACATATCAGTAACATGCAGATTCTTTTTTTTACTCAAATACTTCCTGATAGATGTCAGTCCTTTTAACTCATTAGCAATAATAATTTTCCCCCCTTTATCTAAAAGTGTAACCATTTGATCAAAAAAATATTTTGGTTGAGGTACACTTTCAAGACGAAAAAAACAAGTGATTAAACTCACTTTGCCTGTAAATGATTGCAATTCACCCTTACTATTTACAAAAGCCTTAGGTTCCTTTAAACCAAATTTTCTTAAATTTTCGCTAATAAATTGAACATTACCTTCTCCAAGTTCGAAATAGGCTATTTGATTATAGCTACTAACTATTTTACATAATCCTATAAGATATCCTCCACCAAAAGGAAGAATATCCAATATCTTATCATTTGGAGTATAGTATTTCTTTACCAAAGACATAATATATTCATAGGTTTTGCTTCTCATACCAAATTTCTCAAGATTCATATCTAAACTTATACTCCCTCCATACCAACATATCTTCTCCCGGAAGCTTGCCAGCTCTTCAATGGTCCAATCTTGGGGATAAACAGAATTGGGATAGGATTCACTAATCCCATGAAATTGCTCATAATGAATAAATGATTCCATAACTCTGCGTTTTGGAGGAAGAGGATGTTCAGCAGGATATCCTAAGGCAACGATTGCAATAGGACGTATCGAAAAAGGAACATGTAAAATTTCATTCAATGTTAACATCTTCTTAATTGCACAAATCCATAAACTCCCAAGTCCTAAGGAATAGGCCATTAAATGCATATTCTGTATAGCTGCTGCTGCACTCTGTATAGAATCATGTTTATGGGGTCCTATCTCTTCTCTTCGTTCTTTAGTATCATCATAAAATACAACAATTAAAACCGGAGCCTGTTTTAAAAAATTCTGTTTAAAACAAGCCGCATCAGCAATCCTTTCTTTTATCTCCGGTTTGGTTACAATAACAAATTCCCATAATTGACGATTACATGCACTGGGGGCCCATCGACCTGCATTAATTATCTTTAAGATTGTATCTTTTGATACTTTTTGTTTTGTAAACTTTCTTATACTCCGTCTATTCTTTACTGCTTTAGAAAGCTCCAAACTAAAACTCCTTTTTTAAAAGTAACCGATTATATTTTTCAATTAATTTTTGATAATGTACATCAGGACTGAATTCCTGTTCAGCTCTTTGCCGAGCCCTTTTACCAAGATCGACAATACGCTGTTTGGATTTTAATAAATAATTGATTTTTTCAATCAACATCTCACTGTTACCTGGTTCAAAAACCAAACCACAATGTTCATTATTTATTAATTCCGGGATTCCTCCAATATGTGAGCCAATTACAGGTTTCCCTAAGGCAAATGATTCGTATATTGATAAGGGTGAATTATCATAACATTCAGAAGGCAGTACAAGAAATTTAGATCTTGAAATTAAAGTTTTTAATTCAGAACCAGATTTATAACCAACAAAAACAACATTATTTAAATTATTCTTACTGACAAATGTTTCTAATTCTTTTCTTTGAGGTCCATCACCAATTATTATTAACTTTGAAGATGTAATTTTCTTCATAGCTTTCAATAAAGTCATTACACCTTTTTCTATTGACAATCTACCACAATAAACAAAATAGTCATCAGATTCATATTCAGGCAAATAGTCATTAATAATTATGGAATAAAATAGATGTTCAATCTTATTTTTGTTAACTCCTCCCTGTTTCAATTTATTACCCATAAAAGTACTTGGAACATGAAAAATATCAATATTCTTTTCATATAAATGTAACTTCTTGTGAATCGTACTTTCAATAGCTAACATTAATCCTACTAATGCTGAATTTTTATGACATCTTTCAACTATGGGATGATAAAAATGTCCATCAAGGCATTTTTCGCAAATTTGCTTTTTTCGATTATTAAAAAAAAGATAACTCGGACAAACTAACTTATATTGATGAACCGTTTGTAATACAGGAATTTCATATTCATTTAACACGTCAAGTATTGAAGGAGATAACTGATGATCTATCATATGAATATGAGCTATGTCAGGCTTGGTCTCTCTAATCAGCAGCTCTAATCGTTTCTTTGCCTGTAAAGAGTAAATCATCCTGAAAAAAGCTAACATTCCCTTTATAGGATTCTTTAAAAAAAAATTCTTGCTATATTCAATATAATCAACAAAATAACGACTAAATTCAGTATCAAAATTTTTTTCATGCTTCATAGAAAAAGGGATAATCACATGACCTCTTGCACCTAAGATATCAGTGAGTTCAAAATAGTATCGCTCAACTCCACCCTGAATAAAATAAAATTTATCAATCATTAAAATTTTCATTTGTTACCTGTAAAATTAAATCCATCCAAATACCTAGTAATTCTTTTGAGCATAAGGGAAAACATATCATATTAAATCATTTACCTGTTAATTGTTTTTTAACAAGTTCGATACCTTCTTGAACTGATGAAAGACTAATGCCAAACTCCCTTCTTATCTTATCAATTTTTAGTCCAGAATTAAGAGGTCGGGGAGCATCCTGAGATAACTGATTGGTTTTAATGGGTAAAATTAAAGAATCCTTGAATTTAAAAATATCAACCACTTTCCGGGCAAAATCATAACGATTAATTAAATCTCTTCCAGCAATGTGATATACACCCCGGCCATTTTTCTTATATAGAGTTAGCAAAGCCTTAGCACAATCATCTGCCAAGGTTGGGGTACCATATTGGTCTGTAACTATCCGTAATTCTTTTCCTTTTTCTAATTCCTCTATCAACCAAGTTACAAAATTCTTCCGAACACCAGGAAAATATCCATATAAAATCATGGTCCTAACAATAAGGTAATCATCCAATCTATTTCTAACAATTTTTTCACTTTCGAGTTTTGTTTTGCCATAAATACTTAAAGGATCTGGTTGGTCATTTTCATCATAGGGACCGTTTTTACCATTATAAATATAGTCTGTAGATAAATGAATAAACTTACAAGGGAAAGATTGACATGCATGTACAAGATTATCCGTTCCTACAACATTGATATCCCATGCTTTATTTTCTTCTCTTTCACAAGCATCAACATTTGTTAATGCCGCAGTATGGAACACACACTCAGGTTCTATATTTTTCATTAGATTGGTAATTTTATCTTTATCTGTAATATCAACTTGATAATAATCAAGATTGTTAACCTTATATAAGGGATATTCATGCAAATCTATTGTTTTTATCTTATACTGACCTTTTGCTACCTGGATTAATTTGCTGCCTAAAAGTCCATTTCCACCAGTGATACAAATAGTTTTCATGCTTGCTTTTCTCTTATTATCTTTTTAAAAAGTCTTTCATAATCAGAGGTAACTTTATCCCAGGTAAACAATTTCGAGACTCGCTCTTCTGCTTTTTTACCATATTCTTTTACTTTCTCGGGATTTCTAAATACAAATTCCATCTTTTTTGCCAGTGTGCTACTGTCTTTTACATTAAAATATAATCCAGTATTATCAAGTACTTCCCGATGTTCAGGAACATCATTTGCAATGATACAATTTCCATGTCCCATAGCTTCAACTAAAGCTGGATGAGTTCCTCCTACCTCAGTTGCCTGTATATAACAATAAGCATGGGATTGAAATTCATTATACCCTTTATCAAATACATACCCTGTAAAAATTATTTTTTCATTTTTCATCTCTTTTAAGCTTTGTATATAATCTCTGCTATAAGGAGCATCCCCCACAATGATCAAAGGAAAGCTAGTGTTTACCTTTCTATAGGCTTTAATAACAACATGTGCATTATTCTCAGGCTCTAATCGACTTACATAAAGAAAATATTTCCTTTTTTTTAATTTGTATTTATCTAGAATAGTTGTGGATTTTACTTTGGTAATAGTAGATCCGTATGGTATATATGTACTTTGTTTATTAAATTTATTAGTATAGTATTTTTGTACATCTTTTGCATCAGTAACAATATGAGTGGGAATAAAAGTGGCAAGCCATTCAGATGTTTTATAGATCCATTTACCAAAAATCGACCACTTTGTTCGTTTCCACTCAAGACCATCAACATTAAGTACAACAGGTTTTCCCAATATCCTTGGAAGAAAGGCACAAAAGCTATTTGCACTATTACAAATAAATAAAATATCATACTTCTGAAAAATTGCATGCAAAGAAGCCAAAAATGTATTCACTGGCGTATCCAGATATTTATGACTAATAGTTGGTAATACTTTAAGCCGAACACCCTTATAATATTTTTTATTTTTATTTATATATGTAGACCTGCCATATACAGTAACTGTGTGGCCTCGTGTAATTAAACGAGAAGATAGATTTTCAGCAAAGGTTTCGAATCCTCCATAATTTGCAGGGATACCTCTTGTACCAAGAATAGCAATATTCATACGTTTTTTTACACCCTCAATATATATATCATTTTATTATTTTTTAAAGATAGATAACGTTTTTTCAAACTCAACTTTAAAAAATTAATACTTTCTTTTCCAGTAATATTAACCTTCCTCTATTGGCCAATTGAATACAAACACTGTACCACGCTTTGTTTGTAAAGGATTTTTAAAATTATTGGTTATATATTCTTTTACATTTGATGGTATAATTCTAGGATGATCAAAATGATATTTTGATATTAAAATCCATCCCCTATCATTTGACTCCACAAGTTGTATTAATTCTTCTAATGATTCTATACACGGAATTCCTACATAGATATCTACCCAGCGACCTTCCATATTTTTAAATGACTTAATTTTAGCCTTGTTTAGATTAGTCCAGTTCAAACCATAATCTGAATAAACATCATAATAATATGCCACCTGAGGAAGACTCGCTATTATCAAATCATCATTTGCAGATTTATCTTTAACAATTGTTGCAGCTTCTCTCCATTCATCCGAGGTTACAGCCATATTTGTTACTCCATCACCTTGAAATGGAATCTTTAAGGTCATTCGAAACCAGGGTGAAATCAAAAATATAATAAAAAAAACAAATACTATTGCATACTGTATCCATCGATATTTAAAAATAAGATCCTTTTGTACAACTGCAATTTCATTTCTTACAACATTTATAAAGCCATAACTACTTAAAATTAAAAAGAATGGATAAACATAAAATATATATCTGGGTACTCTATGTGTAAAAACAAACGATAAAATAAAAAGAGGCACCACAAATACCCAAAAAAGTACTAATCCTGAACGATTCCTTCGACTTATAAGATATACACATCCCAGGAAAAAAAATACAGCTAAAGGAAACCGTACACTAGTTATTAAAAAATTAAATAAATATAAACTATTTTGTGCAGGTGAAATTTCTACAGCCCAGGGAGGAGTATAATCCAGAAAAAAACTTATTTCATTCTGAATCTTTTGAGATATAAAAAAATAAATAATCCCTCCTAAAATAGACAATCCAGATACTATAGTATATTTGTTTATAATCTTTTTATACTTTTCCTTCCAATAAAATCCAATTAAACTCATGAAAAGTAAATAACATAATAAACCACCTGCAAGAAAAATAGTCAAATCATTTATTTCTAAAATTGAATATGCCAGAACTGCTAAAAAAAGCGCTAACCAAAAAAAAGAAATGTTAATACCTGCCATAGAATATCTGATTCGGTAAAAAATTGTTGGTTTGGAATTAACATTAACAAAATTATATTTCTTATGTTTTTGATTTTCAAATCCCTTGATAAAAAATAATACAATTAATAAGGTAAATACCTGCAATAAAGTATAAGGTCGTGAAACTCGAGACCAGCCAACCTCAAAATGAGAAAATGTCATTAAAAAAGCTGATAATAAGCCAACTCGACTGTCAAAAATCTCTTTTGCAAGATAAAACACTAAGATAACTGCAATTATTCCGAATAAGGCTGCAGGAAAACGAGAAGCGGTTTCATTAACTCCTAACTTTTGATAAGTGTATGCTACACATTGGGTAAATAAGGGAGTGATCCTGTAGATAACTCCAGATGGGTGTACAGGCTTACCTGTCTCAACTAAAGATTGAGCAGCAAATACTGTATTTACCTCATCCACCCATAAGCTTTTCTCAGCTAAATTCCATAATCTTAAAAAACCACTTATCAACAATAATACTAACAAAATCATTATTGTTAAATGATGTTTCTTTTTTGTTTGTGTTGGTTTTAACATCTTCTTAAACCCTCCTTAAATCAATAATGATACTATACAATCAACTTTTTTTCATATTCAATGATTATATCTAAAGCATCATCTAAGCTGACCTTGGGCTCAAAACCAACCTCTTTTTTTATCTTGGATATATCAGGTCTTCTTTTTGTCATATCTTCAAATCCTTGTTCATAAGCCTTCTCATAGGGTATATAAACTATCTCAGATTTTGAATGAGTCTTTTTTTTGATTTTCTCAGCTAACTCTTTAATAGATATCTCATCCTGACTTCCAATATTGTAAATTTCACCTACGCATTTCTCTTTTTTAGGAAATTTAATAACTGTATCAACTAAATCTTTTACATAGGTAAAACATCTTGTCTGAGTACCATTACCGTATACAGTGATAGGCAAACCAAAGAGTGCCTGTCTGATAAATGTTGGTACTACCATCCCATATACTCCGGTTTGCCTGGTTCCAATCATATTAAATACTCTAATAATAATTATTGGAAGCCCCTGCTCTTTGTGGTAGGCAAGTCCTAAAAATTCATCCACTGCTTTACTGCATCCATAACTCCACCTGCTCTTCATAGTTGTTCCAAATATGGAGTCATCCGATTCTTTATAAGGAAGATTTTGATTTTTACCATACACTTCAGAAGTAGAAAAAAGAATCACTTTTCTGTTGTATTTTGCAGCTAAACTCAATACTGCATGACTTCCTAAAACATTTGTTTCAATAGTATTAACAGGTTTTGAAACAATTCTTTTAACTCCTACAGAAGCAGCTAAATGATAAATAACATCACAATCCTGAATTAACTTTTCCAGAGTTTTAATATTTAATATGGAATCAACAATGAATCTAAAATTCTCACGATCAACCAATTGGTTAATATTTTCATATCTACCTGTTGATAAATCATCTATAACTGTAACTTCCCACCCTTTACCAATTAAGGATTCTGAAAGATGAGAACCTATAAAACCTGCACCCCCAGTAATTAATATCTTCAATTTAAAAACCTCCATACTTTATATGAAATAAACTAAAATAAATAATACCATGATGAAAATTATATATCCAGCATCTTTTCCTGCATATCCGGATTCATGCTTTTATTTCTTCTATTGAATGCTAAAAATGCTTCTTGCAAACCTATCCTCTTTACTGCAACTGCTAATCCTATCAAAAACCAAAATAAAAATTTATGTCGATAATGTTGAAATTGAGGATTGAACATAGCAGCAAGAAGGAATGCTAATTGTCCACCCATGACTCCTAAAGCCGTATAATTAAGAAATCTATCTTTGAATTTTAATCCTGTTATACAATTTTTAAAATTTTTAAATAAAATAGATAAAAAAAGTATTAATCCCGGAATTCCTAATTCTGAACCTAAGCGTAAAATCATATTATGCACTGCATGCCAATATCTAAAGTCTCCATAGGAATGGAACTGATAATTCCATAATCCAACTCCAAAAATGGGATGTTTCCCGATTAATTGAAAAGCCATTCTCATCATTAACCATCTATATGGTTGAGCTCCAACCTTCTGGATTCTACCCATAACTTGATCTGCAAAGAAAATAACAACAAAAGAAATTATTGCTACTATAAATACCAACAGAAAAAATGATTTTAAATTCACACTCGAGGCCCTAGTCATAAAAATAAATATAATTACCAAAGCTCCTGCCAAGCCTAACCAGGCTGATCGTGATAAGGAAGAAATCCATCCCATAGTTGATAAAACAATAACTAATGAATACCATATTTTTTTTAATCCTTTTTTTGAATATACGAACATAGTTACAGCCAATGGTATTAGCATAATTATATATGCAGCATATTGATTAGGAAATCCCAATGTTCCCCGAGCCCTTGCATGAGACGCTCTTAAAAAAACACTTGCTCTTTCACCTAAAAAATCCAAGCCTAAGGTATGTCCTAAGGTTTTTTGTAAGAAACCTATCAAACCTTGAATAAAAAGAATAATTATAAGAATATCAACAATGGCTATTAAATGTTCCTTTGTTTTTACTCTGTTGTAAAGATAAAAGAAAAGGAACAAACATTTTATCCAGGAAAAAGCAGCAAAGAGTAAACTTGATGGTGAAATTACAATACCAACTGGAATTAATGCCCATACAATCACTGCCATATATAAAAATAATATATTATCAAAATATATTCTTTGAGATTTAAAACCATTTGTATCCCAATACCAGTAAACATATAGAAAAAAAAGAATTACATCACATGCATTAATTGCATCTTCCTCCTTTGATACTGCAACATAATAGAAACCTATTGCAAAAGGCATTAAAAAAACTAAAGCTTTTGTTAAAAAAATTTCTTTTTTGCGGCTCAAAGAAAAAATAATAAAACCAATTATCAGAACAGCTATCGCAACTAGCCATCTTTGATCAAACTTCATTCAATTAACTCATTTATCATACATTAATTTGTAAATAACTACTTTCAAACCTGATTTACTTTCAAAATGATAAGCAACCTTTAGATCTTCAGGTATATCTTCCATATGAAAAAGATTTTCAATAAGAGGAAATAATTTACTATATCTTTCAGATAAAATAATATAGTCCACCTCTCGATATTTAGCATATTTTAACACTCTGTCAATATTGTTAAATGGAATACTAACCGACTCAGTTATATTATAATTGCCTGCATAATAACTTACTTTTTGATAATGGCTAATAACAATAG
>CAYUAG010000005.1:8969-45375 GCA_964442615.1 uncultured bacterium | reverse complement strand
CAATAGGGGGAGTTGTGCAATTGTCTTTCAGCCATAAACCAGCTGTTTTGTATTCTATAGGCTTAGACCATCTATCTTTTGAATCAGCATTAACATTAATAATTTTAACTATACTTAAAACATAAAAAAATAATATAAAATATCCTACTAATAAAAACGATAGGAACTGGACATATACTTTTTTTCTTTTAATCAAAATAAACTTATTTAAAATATTCTCCAGCCAAGAATAAAATAAAACAACCCCCCTTCCAATCCAGATAAAAAATATTGGTAACAAAGGTAAGAAATATCTATAATTAATATGAAATAGTGGTATGACAATTCCCCAGAAAAAAATAATAAAGGATAAAAGATATAAATCAAAAACTATTTTTTCCCTCGCTCTTGAGGTCACAAAAAAACCTAATATAAAAAATACTGCTAGGGTAAGTGGAATTACTTCTGGTACCACCATGTTCATTAATTCATATACATTCTTAAAATATTTTTTCATCATTAATAACAAAGTTACTTGAACAACTGGTTCTCCTCTTTCCACCTCTGCGGTGATGAAATTTCCTATATGAAACATTTGATCAATGAGAAGTGATTTGTTATCCTCCGAAAGTTTTCTAAATAAACGATCTTTTTCTTGATTTTTAAATACATCAGCCTCTGCTTGTTGAAGAGACTTCCGTTTTTCACTTATTGTCCATTCTCCGGTTTTTTTATGCAAATATAATAAATAGGGTGAAGAGATTATTATAAATCCTAATACTGAAAACAATATCAATTGAATATAGGTATTCTTTTTTCTCTCTATTAGATTTTTAATAAAAAGTAAGAGAGTAATCATTATAAATACTAAAATGAATCCAATGCCTTCCGGACGAGTTAAATAGGTCATTCCAAAAATAATTCCAACCCAAAAAGCTTGTACACGAGATTCTTTCTGAAGAGAATACCATGCTATTAATATTCCTGTAATCCCTAAAAACATATAGAGTGGTTCTGTTAATATTTTTGTACTTAAGAAAGATAATGGGGGATACAAAGCTAACATGGCAATAGTAATTATAGAAGTTTTTTTTGTCAGCCGATATCTTGCAAGCAAATAAACAGGTACTATTACTAGGCTTCCGCATAATACTGATACAAATCTTGCCGTAAACTCAAAGTTGCCTATTATTTTTAATAAAATTGCAACAACAAAAGGATAGAAAGGTGACCAATAGGTATGGAACACATGTGTTAAGCCATTTAAAGCCCCATAAGTAGCTAATTTAAGATAATTTACCTCATCAAATGAAATCACATATTGGTATTTCATTAAAAAAAAACGAAAGATAAATCCAATAATAAGCAGAACCAAAATGTACCACAGCTCAATTATTTTATTAATGGATTTCTGTAATACTCGCATCATTTTCTATTTTACTCTCTGCTCTAAATCAAATTTAAAAAAAAATTCTCTATTATAGTGTTATTAGATAAAATTAGCTTTGTAAAAGATGATAACATGATATGTTTTCATAAAATGTGTCTTAGATAATATTAATTACTCCTGAATAGTTACTGTCTGTTATTACAAATGAAAAAATGATAGTACTACAAATTTATCTTTTCTATTTCAGTATTAGTTATCCAAACAATTGTAAAATTTACTAAAATGAAAGCATAAAATCAAGTGTCAGGAAATACAATTCGTTTATCCATATCCAGTATATAGTGCCTTCTTTGTGGATATGCTCTCATTAGTTCTTGTTTTTTTTCTGGTAAATAACGCACAAATACGATGTCTCCATCCCAGGTTGGTGAATTCAATTGAAATCCAGCTATGTATGGTATAATCCGATTTTTATCTGAACTCATAATAGATACAACCGCAGGAGGTGCTACTACTTTTCGTACAGTATCTTTAATATCATAGTATTCCCCTCTTTTAGCAATAACTGAGACTCTACTTGGTATAATCCCCAAAAAAGAGATAAAAGGAACAGCTATTATCAATGAAAAGATAACCATTTTTTTTGTTAAGAAAGAAAATACAGTGGCTAATCTTTTATTTGAAAAAGAACATTTATTAAGTAATACCTGCGATGACCCTATAAGTAAGATAGGGACAATTTCAAAATAAAATCTTGGTCCATAACTCAATCCATGATACGGATATATACTGTAAGCTAAGCAATACATGACACTGAAAATAAGAAAAATTTTAGAATATTTACTATTAGAAAAAAAAAATAAAAAAACTGGAACTAATGATAGTAAGGGTAATCCTAATAAATCAACTGAAAGTCCGATCATATTAATTGCTGTATTTTTCAATGAATGAATTCCAAAACCTATTGTTTCATTAGGCAAAGCCAGCTGATGAGGAGTTGTAAAATAATAGCCAGTTAAGTTATAATTATACTTCAGTAACAACATAATTCCTGGTAATATTCCTAGGCAAAATACTATCAATAGTATAACAATATTCCAAAAATAAATAGGTTTATGTTTTATAAGCTGATATACATAATAAAAGAGATAAAATAAAACTATTACTACTGCTGACACTGGCCGAAAAAGAAGAAGTATTCCTGTCATTATACCGCATATTAAGGCTTTCCAATATGAAAAATTTTTAGTTTTCAAAAACCATACAAAGATATAAGTAACAAGGATTGCAGGAAAAATATGGGAAAAATAACTTGCTCCCTGGAATAAAACAAAAGGAGAGCACAGTAATAGGAAACCTGCTGTAACTCCAGTGTTGGTCGAAAAAATCTTTCGACCTGCCCACACCGTTGTTATAAGAAGAATCGCTGTAAAAAAAGGATTTATCAAAAAAGGAAATTTTAGTAATACACCTATAGCTAATAGAACACTTTGACCTGGGAAAAAAGAGCTATACCATTTATCTGTAGACTGAATAAAGTAGAGAAGTTTGAAGAATTCCTTTGAAAGCAGAGCAGGGCTTGCTGACAGTTTTCCAGCTGCAAATACCTTTGCCTGGAACAGATAGTTGGCCTCATCTACTATATGAGCACATGTTTTAAATACAAAGACACTTATTATAGTGCAAAGACAAAATATTACAATGGCCATAAAAATTGTTATTACCCGCCACTTCTTTTTTATTGGTCTTAAAAATTTCATTTTTTGGAGAAAAGTGAATGTGAATTCTGAAAAAATATTATACTTTAGAAGGATAAAGCAAAATATAAAACTGGCAGGAAATAGAACTACTACATCCCTGAAGTAAATCAAACCCTTGAAATCATCAGGTTTAATAGGAGACAAATACTCCCAAATCCCTCGGATAAAAAGAAAAAGAACTACGATAAAAAACGGTAACAATTTTTTAAAATAATTTTTTAAAAATCTCATAATAAATGATTCTCGATCACTAAAAAATAAATGTAGTATATTTAAAATCTATACTAACAATCCTGAATTATTTATGAATTCTACTTAAAAAAGATAACAATATTATAATTAATGTCAAGGGATTACTGAAATTATACTTGATTTTTCAACCCTGATTATTTATATTAAAAATAAATTTTATAATTTAATAAATTTATTTTTAAACTGTTTTTATATTAAAATATATGAAGGATAATAATTTTTTTTTAACATTCAAAGTATGGATTAGTAAATACCAACAAATAATCCTCCTTCTGCTTATCATAAGTTTAGGTATTTTTCTGAGATTATTTAACTTAGGGAAAGAATGCTTGTGGTTTGATGAAGCTGTCACCTACTATCGGGCTATTTTAAATTTCTCTGCTATTATTAAAAACTCTTATAGATGGGATGTCCATCCCCCAACTTATTATCTAATTATTCATTTTATTGTACATTTAAGTAAGTCTGAGACTGCTTTGCGTCTCTTTTCTGCTCTATGTGGTATCGCTTCCCTCCCACTATTTTACTACCTTAACTTTCGCATACTTGGAAAAAGAGAAGCTTTTATTTCAACTCTTCTACTAGCTATATCTGTCTTTCACATCCGCTATTCTCAAGAAGCAAGAGTGTATTCTTTATTCTTTTTAGTTTCTCTCTTCTCTTTTTTATTTTTTTATAAAGCTTTAATCTATCAAAACAAGCGTCATTGGCTTGTATGGGCAGGAATCAGTATATTAAATTTTTATATACACTATTTTTCTCTTGTTCTTTTAACCTCTCAAATAATACTATATATTTTTTATTTAATCTTTACAAAAAATGTAAAATTATCCTTTAAATATCAACAATGGTTCTTCTATGCTTTCTTACTTATTCTAATCGGACATATACCTCAACTTTTCCTTTTCTTTCACCAGGTTGCCTCAAAATTAAATGCTTCAACTTCATATCATCATACAATTCATCCACTCTACTTTGTATTAATTTTTGGGAAAAATATGATAAATCCAGTAGAACTTCCTATCCTTTTTATAGATAGAAATATTAAATATTTTATAGGAATATTTATTTTCTCAGGTATCTTAACTGGATGGAAAAAATATAAGAATGTATTTCTCTATAATATTTTTATAATTTTTATTTCACTGATATTAGGTTGGTTAAGTTCACTTCTAATCTATTTTGGTAGTGGTTACAGGTTTCTCATTTTTCTCATTATTCCTTATCTTCTGTTATTAACCTCTTCTGCTATTTCTCTTGCTGACATAATCGCTCGATCTTGGGTAAAAATTTTTAAAGTTAAAAAAGAAAAAAAAATACACACTGTTCAAAAAATTGGAATAATGGGAGTTCTAACTTTATTAGTCGGGATAAATATTAATATCCTTTATTATTATTCTAATCCCAAAAAACCTAATTGGGAACAGGGAATATCCACGCTTTCAAAATATAATTCTGAAAATACTACTATTATCTCATTACCTGAATGGGGAGATTATGCTGTACGTTACTATCTATCTAAACTCTCTTATGATAAACCAACCGTACGAAGAATTAAAATTAATTCTATCTCTAAAATGGATTCCCTGTCTTCTCAATACATAAATCTAATTTTTACCACAGATGGACTTCTTCCTGCATCAGAATTTACAAAAAAAATTAATAAATGGCTTACATACAACGCAACCTTAATTTGGCAGGATTCCTATTTTCCTAGCTCTACTATTTGGCTTGTAAATAAAAAAACAGATGTTATCTCATTTTAATTACTATTTTTTAAATAAAAATCTTTAGGATTAACTTCCTTAAATAATATTATAATTCCCATATACAATAGCCCAGTTATTATAATGGAAATTAAAAAATGTAAAGACCATATTTTGAACAATAAAGTAATAATTAAAATAATAATGATTCCAAATGAAAAATGAATAAAAAATTGTCTTTCCAATAATAATCTAAATTTTTTAAGTACAACAACAAAAGCAATAACCACCCCTAATCCTGCAGCAATAGTTGTACTTACTGCTGCTCCTAAAACTCCCCATTTAGGAATCAAGATTACATTGAGTGTGAAATCAAATACAACGCTAAAAAAAACAATAATCAATGATGTCTTTGGACGATGATCAGCATTAATAATATTTGTCAAAATATAGAGAAATGATATTAATATCACTCCCCAAACAAGAATGTTTAAAATACTGCCGCAATTTACAAAATCTTCTGAATATATAAATACAGCAATATCTTCCGAATAGATTGAAATCAATAAAGCAAGGGGAAGTGAAAAAAGTAAGAAATATTTGAGGGAATCTTTAATAATAATTTCAGACTTTGCTACATTACCTTTAGACAGCTGAGCTGATAAAGCTGGTAATAAAGTTGCTGAAATACCAAGAAATACAAAATATGGAACCTGAGCTATAGCTGATGCAGCAAAATAATAACCGCTGTCCACAGTTGATAAATAATAATTAACAATCCAAATATCTAATGACAATAATAATGATACGACAATAAAATAAAATACAACATATTTTGCAAAATCAACTAACTCTCTTTTTTTATAAGAAGTTTTTGGTTTTTTATCAGTAAGGAATAAATATCCTACCATAAAACCAATGACAGAACCAACAATATTTGCAATAACTGCTCCATATAAAGAATCTAGTAAAGTAACCAATATAATAACAAAAAAAAGCTTAGTGACAACATAGGAAATATAGATAAAAGCTTGATTTCTATATTTCTGCAATCCATTTTGGAAAGAGGCTAAAAGATGATAAAATCCATAAATTAAAATATCAATTGATGCTATACGTAAATAACTTGTTAAGGCTGTATTCTTATATATTTTGGCAATATATGGAGCAGAAAAAAATGATATAGTAAATACAAAGACTGCCATTACAAATTGCATTCGTCCTCCAGTCCAAAGAATTGAATATGCTCTTTTCTTGTGACTGGGAACAAACTTGGATACTGCATAGGGTATGCCATTGTTAACAAATACTTCAAACCAAAATAAAATAGTTATTATAAGACCATAAATACCATATACTGAAGGGCCAAAATATCTGGCAAGCCATATTCGCAATAAATACCCTGCAAAAACCACTATTGACCAGGCAATTGTTAACCACACTATCCCTCTCTGTAAAATCTTATACTCCTTTCTCTCTATTTTCAGGCTGGTGCCCTATAAACAGAATAATCAGCTTTAACTTGTTTTTGGATCTATGAGTTCAATATTCGATATGCTAAAACAAGTTCAGCATAAAAAAAACTAATCTAAACATCCAGATTTTTAAAATAATTATTAAAATCATTTTTCTCGTACTTTAATCTTTGTAGGCTTAAAATTATCCTTACCCATATACCCTATTGACCAAAAAAAAACTGCTAAAAAATATATAGGGGAAATGACAATAAAAGTCATAAATATAATAAAATCCTGTTTTAAAAGCCTGAAAAAAGCTCTTATATATCGTATAAGAGGAACACCAAAAACTAAAATTTTATATTTACTAATGATACTTCCAAACATTCCTTTATCTCGTCTGGCTCGTGCAGAAGCATTCCCAAGAACATACTGATGCTTAAAAAGGTGAAATAAGTTAGTATCATTAATATGATATACAAGTAAATCTGGAATAAATAAAATTTTTTCTCCTTTTGAGATCAAGTCTTGTGCAAATATAGTATCTTCAGAAGGGAAAATATCAGTATAGGAGAGGTTGTGTTTCAAAATAACCTCCTTCTTATAACTAACATTTCCACCTAATATATAATTAATTTCACGCTTTTTAGTTTTTGGTGTCCATTCATTAAACTCTATTAAATAGGAAGCACATCCTACTAAATTATAAGGTGTTCCATTTCCTATACTCCCTACAATGGCTGTATATTTTTTATAGGTTAAATGAGCTTCAACTATTATATTTAACCATTCCTTAATTACTGTACAATCAGAATCTAAAAAAACAATAATTGATCCTTTGGAATATCTTATTCCTAAATTTCGCGCAGATCCCGGATAGGTTTGTTCTTCAAGATGTATTAAACGAACCCAAGGATACTTTCTACGAATAACCTCTGGGGTTTCGTCAGCAGATGAGTCAATCACAATTACTTCATATTGATGTTTGGTTTCTATCATTTGTAGAGAGTCAAGCGTTTTACAAATTGTATCCTTTGAATTATAGCATGGTATAATTACAGAACAAAATTTCTCATATTTATTGGTCATATTTACCGATCCTTATTGTACCAATGGATAAGATTACCGATTCTTCTAATCTCTACGAATAAACAATTTCTTCAATAACAGTCTTTAATTTTTCCGAAAATACCTTTATACAACAATGTTTCATAAAAACAGTATGCCCATTTTCTGCAATTTTTTCTCTTAACCTTTTATTATTCTTCAACAATAAAATAGCTTCTGCTAAAGCTTTAGCATCTCCTTTTTTAATGAGTAGAGCAGTTTTCTTATTTTCGAGTAATTCTTGTACTGGTAGGTTGTGACCTGTGATAAGCGGTTTACCTACTGCTAAAGCCTCAACAACTTTATTGGTTAAAATTCTTTCCGCCCTGGGATTAATCCCAAAAAATCCCAGGCAGCAATCTGCTTCTGCCATTTTTTCAGCTAATCTTTCATAAGGCACCCAATCAATAAATCTAACCTTTTTAAGTCTTAACCTGGTTGCCAATTTCATATCCTTCTTATAGGTAATACCAGTTCCAATTATCCTAAAACTAATATTTTCATCTCGTAATAAATCTGCTGCTTTGAGTATATATTCTACTCCATGAAATGGTGCATACTCTCCATGAAAATGTACCAGGAAAGTATTTCTTTTTGATTTTCCTTTACTCTTTTTTAAAAATACATTTTCATTGAGTCCCAAAAATATATGAAAAAAATTCTCTTTTGGTATTTTAAATTTTTCTGCATAATTATTTATATGATCTTCTGTTTCTAAAATTATCTTATCCGCCAACTGCATTGATAAACGATCGACAAATCGGAACCATTTGGCTAAAATTGTATTACTGGTTGTTATTCCTCGATCATAAACCATGGTATCAAATGTAGACACATAGAGGTCAAAGAGTATTTTCTTATTGGTTAATAATTTTACTAAAGGAAGAAGCAATTGACCATAAAAACCAACAATAATCAGGTGGCAATCTCTACTTTTTTTAAAAACCTGCCATAAAAGCAGAGGAAAATTTAAAAAAGACTTGTTAGGAGGTAAACAGGTTACACATTCATAACCATTATATTCAAGCCCGTCCATAACTATCTTTGTTCTGGAATATTCAGCTTCTCTACCGGCAATATAACATATCTTCACTACTGTTACTCTTCTTCTTTTTTATCTCTCTGTTTCATGGATAGATTAATCTTTCTAATATGATAAATAATATCCTCCAGAAATTTTCTGTTGGTAGAAATCAATTCAGCCATTAAACCTATTACAAAAATCTGAAATCCAACAATCATAAATACAGCTGAAAGAATTAGTGACTGAATATGTCCACTGCTGTCTCCTATGATATAAAAATATATAAACCGTAATGATAGTAAGAAACCTATGCCAAATACAACGCCTCCAATGATAGAAAATACTCTCAAGGGTTGATACAGTGTATATACTCTAAAAATTGTTCCTATTGATCTCTTAACATAGGTAGGAATATTTTTAAATAGACGAGAGGGTCGCAGCTTTTCATTTGTACTAACTGGAATATGGGTTATCGACATATTTTTTATCCCAGCTTGTATAATTGTTTCAATGGTATAAGTAAATTTTGATAAAATACTAATCTGTAAGGCTGCTTCCCTGCTAAAAGCACGAAATCCACTGGTAACATCCGGTATGGAAGTCCCGGATAGATGACAAACCACCCAACTACCAATCCCTTGAAGCAATTTTTTAAAAAATGAAAAATGCTTAATGGTCATCACTTCTCTATCGCCAATTACTATATCAGCTTTACCTTCAATAATTGGATCTATTAACTTCTGAATATCTTTACCTGCATATTGGTTGTCTCCATCAGTATTGACTATAATATCTGCTTCCCGCAATAGACTCTCCTTTAATCCGGTGGCAAAACTTTGGGCTAGTCCTTTATTATGCATATGCTGAACAATATGATCTACACCTGCTCTTTTAGCAGTTTCTAGAGTTTTATCAGTACTCCCATCATTAACGACAAGTATCTCTACTATATCTATACCATTAAACTTTTTTGGTATTTCCTTTAATGTAAATGGTAAAGTCTCTTCTTCATTAAAACAAGGAATTTGAATTATTAACTTCATAACTTTTCCTCAAATATATTAATTAAAAATGTTATAACATACCTATTTAATATATTTCTTAAGGTTCTTTTTATAAAACTCATAGGTTTTTTCTATCCCATTTCTTAAATCTGTTCTTGGTTCCCACTTAACAAATTTTTTTAGCTTTTCATTTGAAACAACAAACTTTTTAATATCAATTTTCTCTCTTGATTCAGGAAAAGGAACATGCTTAATCTCACCCTTGCCAACCACACTGATAATCTCCTTAACCATATCTAAAAAAACTGTCTCAACACCTGAACCCACAAAAAATATCTCCCCGTCCACTTCATCACTTAAACTGACTCTAATAAAAGCATCTACAGTATCCTCAATATATACATAGTCTCTGGTTTGAGAACCATCACCATAAACAGTAATAGGTTTATCCTGCATACAATTTGACATAAACCAATTTAATATTCCATAAAAACCAGCATGCATTTGACATCGTGGACCATAAACATTATTTAATCGTAAAGATACAACTGGAATATCATACACCCAATTATATAACAAGAGATACTTTTCTGCAGCTAATTTATTTATCCCATAGATATCAGTAGGATTATCAGGATGTTTTTCATCCACAGGCAAATATCGCGGCTCTCCAACCTGACCCCTCGAACCAGCATAAATCACTTTAGCTGGTTCTGGTATCTTTCGTACTGACTCCAAAATATTCAAGGTGCCGAGACAATTTATCTCTGTATCCATGCTTGGTTTTTCCATGGAAATTTCTCTGCCCACCTGAGCTGCCATATGAAAAACTATATCCACATTCTTGATAACCTCTTCCACCTGCTTCTTGTCTCTTACATCACCTTTGACAAAATGTATCTTCTCTCTTATATCCTCAATATTGGCAAAATTCCAACCATAGGGTTCCAAACAAGCATCAAGAATGATAACCTCTGCACCCAACTCTACACAACGAAGAGCAATACTACTCCCAATAAATCCAAGTCCTCCTGTTATCAAAACCTTTTTTTTCTCAAGAAGATGATAGGGAAAATCCAACATTATATAACAATCTCCTTACATGTTTTAAAATAAACATCAAATTCTACTCGAATCTATTTATCATAATAAATCACTCTAAGTTAGCCTTTAAAAGCAAGATGTCTGGTAAACATTCTGATTTTCTTTATTTAATAAATCAGTTATTTAACTAACTTCTATAAACTATTATCCCATCACTCTTTTATTACTCAATAACCTCTTCAACATTATATTCCTTTATATCACCAGCATGAGTAAATATTATCATCTCTCCAATCAATCCAATAGAGATCATCTGAATTCCTATAACCAGCAGCAAGGCTCCCAAAATTAAAAGTGGCCTGCCAGCAATTGGTCCAAACAGAAAAATTCTGTAAAAGAAAAGATAGAGTTCAATTATCATTCCTATTACTATAAAAATTGTACCTACAAAGCCAAGGAAATGAATTGGTTTTTTGGAGTACTTGGTTAAAAAGAATACGGTAACAATATCTAACATTCTGCGCAGATATTCTTTTGGATTTCGTGACCTTCGAAAGGAGCCTTGAATCTGTTCTACTTTTTCTTCTGATATCTTGTAACCCTGCTGCAATGAAAGTACTGGAATAAAATTGTAAAGATTTCCATAATAGGAAATATTATCAAACACGTACCGGTAAGATACAATAATCCCGCTATTGATATCATGCAATCTACAGCCGGAAAATACACTGACTAACTTATTGAATAGAAATGAAACTATCCGATTTAACAAGGAATCTTTCCTGGGGAAGCGCCAGCCAACTACCAGATCACTGCCCAGGGAATGTTTTTTTAACAATTTTTTCATATCATTGAAATTTACCTTGACCCGACCGCTATAGAATATGATTTTCCCTCCATCAGAATATTTTAATCCGGCATCCAGAGCACAGGCCTCACCGAATGATGAACGCATCCGTACAATCTTTACATTTTTATCATCTTTTGATATGGCTCGCAACTGTTGATAGGTCTGATCACTGCTTCCATCATCTACAAAAATCATTTCATAAGGATCATCAGTGTTTTCTAGTATTTTCTTTGAAGACTCATACAAACTCTCCACTGTGTCTTCAATATTGTAAATAGAGACAATGTAAGATATTTTCTCTTTTTTTATTATTTTATTGTTTTTCTCCATCCTTTTCCTCATTTATATTCAAAACAAAAGGACTTAAAGTAGAACCACGCCTCTCCCCTGTTTTTACAATTAAACTGGCAATAAGTCCTAAAAAAATAAATTGAAATCCAGCTACTAAAAACAGGAAAACTCCTGTTAAAGGAACATTAAGATCAATAATACTCAAATTCTTACTAACTATTTGAAATCCACACCAAACTGTACCAATCAATCCTCCCATAATTATAAGTAAACCAATATTTCCAAAGAATATTAAGGGAGCAGGTAAATGCTTTAGAAAAAAACTTAGTGAAACAAGATCCATCAATACCCTGAAGGTTCTGGATAAATTGTACTTCGATTTTCCATATTTTCTAGGATGATGTTGCACCACAACCTCTGTTATGGTGGCTCCTTCCACCCTGGTTAATGCAGGCAGGAATCGATGCAGCTCACCGTATAAGCGAATACCATTAATTACTTCCCTCTTGTAACCCTTTAAAGCACAACCTGTATCATGAAGTCTAATATTTGTAATAGAGCATATTATTCTATTAGCAATTATGGATGGTATTTTCCTGAAAAGAAGTTTATCTTTTCTGTTCTTTCTCCAGCCGCTTACAACATCAAATCCTTCTTCAATCTTTTCTACAATCATGGGGATATCTCTGGGATCATTCTGAAGGTCACCATCCATAGTTACTACAACATCTCCCTTACTGTTTCTGAATCCAGCATCCAAAGCAGCTGACTGACCAAAATTTTTCCGCAGAAAAACAACTTTCAAAGTATCCTCATTTTTAGCTAAATTTCTTAAAACCTCCCTGGTTCCATCTATGCTTCCATCATCAACAAAAACAATCTCAAATTTTGTTTCCATGCTCACCATTACATCTTTTAAGGCTTTAAAAAGGATAGCAACATTATTTTTTTCATTATAAAGAGGTACAACTACAGACACAGATTTTTTATTATTTTTTATTTTTCTACTCATACTTTACTATTACATCCCCCTAATAAAAGTTCTCCACCTGTTATACCTATCTCTTTGGTTTCAGGCAAGAAAAAAAGTTGTATATTTCTTTTTTCATTGAGTACTTTTAATTGTTTAATGCTCATGAGAACTCAGCCAAAGTTCCAGTATCGCTAAAGCCCAGAGACGATGAGAATTATTTTGTACCCTATTAAGATGATCTTCCTTCATTTTATTAATATAATCAATATTAAAATAGTTACGTGATCTAACCGTGCTCTCAGAAATTAAATCATAGACAAATTCCTTAACAGTAACATTATCTCTCAACCAATTTTTCAAAGGAATGCTATGCCCCAATTTATCCTTTCTGTATACTATCTCTCTGGGAAGAAGAGGTTCCACTGCAATTTTCTCAATAAACTTTACATCTGAAAATCCTTTTATCTTTAATTTTGAAGGTACAGTAGCACAGTAACTAACAAGATCTGGATCAAGCATGGGCATTTTTGGTATTAATCCTAAGCCTCTTGCTAAGGTCATCCTTCTTATATAAAACTGTACAACTGTTTGATAATCTGAAGCCAGTGATCTGCTCAGACTATCTTTCCCATCTGCTTTACTATTGTACTGGATTATATCATCGTATACATTTTCCGGTTTTTCACCATACCACCATCCCTGCACTAAAAGTTTTTTTAAATCTGAAGGAGTATAATAAACTCTCCATCGATGAGTCCCAAGTGACTCAGGATATCTGTAACTCTCTGAAAACCTTTTAAATTTTACCTTGAAATCTTTCTTCTTTTCAGAATCCTCAAGGCTTCTACCAAACTGAAAAATCGGCTTTAACAAAAAGCCCGGTATCCAACCAAATATTTGAGCAATTTTATCAGCAACATAGACAGGATGTCCTGCAAAGAGTTCATCTCCTCCATCCCCAGTAAAAAGATGGGTAACCTTTCCTGCAGCATATTCACTTAACAAATAAGTTGCGATATTTATACCAACATCACAGAATGGTTCATCCATGAGTTCAACCATATTTTCAGCTTTTAACACATCCTCTGGTGAGTACTCAATTAAATTATACTCTGTCTTAAATTTATCTGCAACAATTTTTGCATAAACAGATTCATCATAGGATTTACCCTGACAACGGAATGAATAAGTAGAAACATCTTTATTACTAAGAGAAGAGAGAAGAGAAACTATACTGGAAGAATCTAATCCGCCACTCAAAAAAGCACCTATTCCCTCACTATGATTTATTCTAATCCTGACTGCTTCATAAAGCTTTTCCCGTATATTCTCCCCAATTTTCTCAATATTTTCCTTGGTTAGGGAAGCAAAAGAGAGACTCCAATATTTTTTCACCGATCCTTCCCCGTTTTTCCAAAGAATAAAATGACCTGGTAATAATCGCTGAATTCCCTGAAAAAAAGTCTGTGTACCGGGATTATAACAGAAGGTTACATACTTCATTAGCGCCAAGGGTTCGATGTTTACCGTTCTGTTCAAAAATTCTGCTAAAAATCTTAAATCAGAAGAAAAAATAAGACCATTTTCCTCAAAACTATAAAAAAACGGCCTTGTGTTCATCTTATCAGAAGCCAACACTGCTAGTTTATTATTAGCTTCGTACAAAGTCAGTATAAATGATCCATTTAACTTTTCTAAAAAGGAAATTCCATTTTTTTTATATACATTCCAAATTCCTTCAGGTGTATTTTTATCTCCCCTGCATGTATAAAGATCACCATCAATCACTAGACCATCATCTCTATGCGTAAACCTCTTAATATCTTTATCAAATGCATTACCTAAATAATAAATTACCATCTCTGATAAATCAATCCTGGTAATGATATTATTTTTTGGGGATAACAAATCATTTACTCTATCTTTAAATTTATCCTGCAAAATTTTTCCCACAAAACCAATAATCATTACGATCTTCTCACTTTTAATATTTTATCCTGAACAAATTTTTTAAAAACAATAATCTCTTCTGAATCGAAAAGCTTTAATAATAAAACAAGTATACCATAAAGAACTATCATTATCAAAGTTTTAAATATATCATGTAACCTTTCAAAAACAAAATATAATGGAATAACAGCACATACTGCTATGATAGGTTTATAAATAAATTTCATTTGATAAATATGAATAATGTTCTCCTGCTTTAAAAATATTATAAATATGACTAAAGACAAATATTCAGTACCAACTGTGGCAATAGCTGCTCCAATATATCCATAAATAGGTATAAGAATCAAATTAAACACAATATTTGAGAGACTTCTCGCTACAGTTATTATAACTACTTTTTTTTGCTGATTTATGGCTATAAGAGTTGTACCAAAGAGAAATCGTAAATAGGAAGGAATAATCGCAATGCCTAAAAGATTAAGAATAATTACTGAATTTATATATTCTTTACCTACAAGTCCAATAATAACTGTTTCAGATAATGTAATTACTCCCATGGTGATTAAAATGGAAATTACAAATATATACTTGAAAGATCTGTCAAATAATTTGCATACCAGCCTTTTTGAAACCAAATGTCGAGAACTCAGTTCAGGATAAACTGCAGAAGTGACGATATCTGGTACAAACCAAGATGCCTTTAATATTCTCCTGCTTAAACTATACCATCCTACTTCCTCAAATTTTCTCATTAATGAAATCATAACAACATCAATATGCTCATAAATTTGAGTAATACTGGTTTGGGCAATAAAAATCAAACTTTCCTTAACCAACATAGTACCGGTTGTTATATCCAGCTTTGGTGACATCCATTTCTCAGACTTAATAAGAAACCTGATAAGGATACTAAAACTAATTATTCGTGCAATCAGAAATACTGACGCAACTAAAAAAAGTCCTGCTCCATTAATTAATAAAAATCCTCCTACAAGCATTAAAAAAGAACGCTCAGCAATAACTGCTATGACATCATATTTGAATTTTCCCAAAGCCTTGAAGGATGTACGTAAAGTAAAATTAAAAGATCTAAAGGTTTCTGCAGTGAAAACAATCATTATAACATATCGTACCTTTAATGGATATTTGGTTTTTAATAAATAAGCTATAAAGATACATATTCCAAAAAAAAGAATCCCTACAATTAATTGGATAAATAATGCATTTATAACATATTTTGGCATTTGTTCTCTATCACGTACTACAACTTTAGTGATAGAATAATTAAATCCAAAGACAACAAAAAAAACAAACAATCCTACAAACTCTATGGCTGTATTGAACATTCCTAGAATCGTATCACCCAGAAAACGTGCTGCCAGAATAAAAAAAACTGAATTAAAAACCAATGACATCTCGGAAACACTACTTAATAGAGTATTCCCAACTAATTTCTGACTGCTTGAAATATTTTTATTAGGATTATTTATCATTTCCACATAAATTCATAATAAGATTCTGATAATTATCTATCATCTTTGATAATGAAAAATGATCTCGAACAAATTTTTGTCCTGTTGTACCAATCAAGTTTGCTTCTTTTTTATTTGCCAATAATCTTATGATACATTGACTCAGTTCATCCGAGTTTCCGTCTGAAAAAAGAAGACCATTTTTTTCATGTTTTACTATCTCAGGTATTCCTCCAACACCTGGTGCAATAACTGGAATACCACCTGCCATGATTTCAAGTAATGAGACCGGATTTATTTCACTTTTTGAGCAAAGTACACCTATATCAAAAATCGAAATTAATTGTGCAATATTTGATCTGTATCCAAGAAATAGAACATTATTCTCAATGTTTAATTGTGAAACCAATTCCCTGAGTTGGTTTTCCTGCGGACCTTCACCAATCAACAAAAATTTTGTAAAAGGATAATTCTCAATAACAGATGGCACTGCATGAATGAGCACCTGATGTGACTTTACTGGAGCCAAATTTGCAATGATACCGATAATGTTACATTTCTTATCAATACCCAGTTCATTTTTAATTTTATCTGGTTTGAATTTTTTTGAAAATAAGGATACATCTACTCCGTTATAAATTACTGATATCTTGTTCTCATTAATATTAAAATTCCTTAAATATTCTTTTTTCAGAAAATCTGCAGGGAAAACGATTTTTTGTATAAATTTTAAAAAAAAACTGTCAGCTGGTCTGAAAATTCGAGGATATAATCCATTTAGCAAATTCGCACTGGTTCTAATCCGCACTGGAACATGTGCGATTACACCTGCAAGTGGTGCTATGAATGTTCCCATACCAAGAGCGAAAAAAAACAGTGCATCTGTCTTTTGTCTTTGCAAAATTTTTACCAGTTTCAAGATAACATGCAAATGAAATGGAGATTTCATTTCAATTACACTCCTATCCACATTATACCAAGACAAATAATCAAAGTACTTTAATTTATACTCCTGTAAAACCCGTTTTGATTTCCATAGGGGATACAGTAAAATTACAGTAATATCAAATTTCTTTTTATCAAAACCATCCACCAAATCCTTAAGTACTTTCTCAAATCCTCCTAATCCATAACTGAATATCAGGAAGGTAATATTTATTTTTCTGTTTTTTATTTTATCAACCATTTAGTTCCAAGCCAATAGATTTTTAAAATAATATTCAACATTTTTACTGCTATTCTAACAATTATCTGATCCCCGGCTTCTCCAATCATATCGATACTCTTACCCTGGAGACTTCTTTTATCATACAGGTTTTTGATTCTCATTACTTTTTTTCGTTTTCTAAGTACATCAGGTAATCCTTTAAATACAGCGAAAAAACCCTTTAAATAATCAAAACCTTTACCTTTAATTAAAAAGAAGCCGAAAACAAATAATTGATACAATACAATAGCTGGAAGCAAAATCAAGATTGTCCGCAGGTTATAATTCTTTAGTATAAACCACAATCGATTTCTGACTTGATACTTTATCCAACGAATACCCTTTTCCTCCTGCCTGTGATAAACATGAGCTTTTGAAACAGACAGGCAGGGATAACCGCATATTGTCATACGGAAACTAAAATCACCATCCTCCCACCCAAAAATGAAATCTTCATCAAAATAACCAATTTTTTCTGCTTTCTTTCTATCTATCATCATCACCCCACCTGGAGAAGCACCAACTTGTAAAGGCTTTTCAAGCTCATAAGGATTGGATATTGCTCCACCCACAAAATGGATATTACTTCCATTATATTGAATTTTTGTATGATCATCATAGGCTCGGATTTGAGCAGTTGCTACTCCTGCTTCCGGATACAGCCTAAAAACATCTTTTAGTTTAAACACGGTACTATCAGAAAGCACTATATCTCCATCCATTAAAAGAATCAGCTCAGAATTCGTCTCTCTTAAAATTTTATTCCGGGCTGGATTAGGACCATTGTTGTTCTGGGTGGTAAGAATTCGGAGATGAGGGTAATTTTTTCTAATTATTTTCACACTGTTATCTGTAGAACAATTATCGACCACAACTACTTCATCAATTTCTTCACAAAGCTGATTTAAAGCTGATTCAATAGTCTCACAAATTACATCCTCATTATTATAATTAATAATACCAATGGTTACTCCCTTTCCTTTTGATGAGGACTCTTCTACTTTCCGTTTATTTATTATGGTAACAGGATTGCCTGCTGCAATACAGTAATCTGGAAGTTTTCTTGAAACCACTGAGCCAGCCCCAACTACAAGGTTCTTTCCCAATCGAACTCCATCAAACACAGTCACATGAGCTCCCAACCATCCTCCTGGTCCGATCTCAATACCCTGGGAACTACGCCCCTGATCCAGTACAGGAAGGGTGGGATCCCTAAAATTATGAGTACCTCCCACCAGATAACAGTAAGCTGCCAATAAATTCTTTTCACCCACCCGGACGCTGCTGGCAGAAAATATCATACAGTTTGCTCCCACATTTACACCATTCTCAAGGATTATATCTCCATTTTGACAATTGAATATTGTATTCCTGCCTATAAAAACTCCATCTCCAATAAAAATTCCTTTATTATCACTCCCCTTAGCATCAAGCACACAATTATCATCAATAACAACATTATCTCCAATAAATATTTTATGCGGATGTCTGATGACAATTCCAGAGCCAAAAGTTACATTTTTTCCCACTATTCCCATAAGTTTTGCATAAAGCTTACTCCTCAGCCATAATCCACAGGCACCAGGTAAGAATTTGGTTAAGGAAATAATAACTTCATACTTAATTAATTTCAAAAGACTCCTTTGACCAAGAATAAGATCTTGATATTTTTTAACTTTTCCACCCTTTTTAAAGAGTTCTTTCTGAATGTCAACTGTCTGTTTTTTTACCATTTTATATCAACTTAAAATAAAAAAAGCAGTCTATTTTCTTGCCTTTTTCTTTTATCCTTTACCCTGTGGTAATAATAAAAAACAAAAAACTCAGCAAATTAATGTCTGAAATAAACTGATTTCTTTTTATTATCATAAAACCTTCCCTCTGGCTTACAGGGTAAATCTTTTAACTTTATCCTTTCAATGATCTTATAGATATAAATATTCAAGTTAATAATCCCTGAGATCTATACCACTCTACAGTACGCTTCAGCCCTGTAAATAAATCAACTTTTGGATTGAAACCTAAAAGGGTCTTTGCTTTGGTTATATCAAAAGCTCTGTCTTTTAAAAAGAAATCCACTCTTCTTCTATAAATAGGTGGATTTATTTTTAAAGGTTTACATAAAAACTCACATATTGCTCCAGCTAACCAGAGTGGCCATACTGGATAATGACGTTTTGAGAATTTTACCTTAAGCACATCTGCAATTGTCTGCACCAGTTCATTCAGGTTCGCATACTCCCCTCCTGCTAAGGTAATTACCTCACCTTCAATATTCTGAGTTTCACCCATGAGTAAAATACCATCCACCAGATCATCGATATAGGTTAAATGATAGAGTACTTCTCCGGAACCGAACATACGAAAAGTTCCATTATTTATATGTCTGAACAGTTTGAGAAAACGGGTATCACCCGGACCATAAATTCCTACTGGACGAAATACCACTCCAGGAAATCCTTGCTCTTTGAAAAAATCAAGTGCAAGTTTTTCTCCCTGCATTTTTGATTCCTGGTAGTAATCTCCAGGATTATAGGGATGTTCTTCAGTAGCAGGAGGATTATCAATTTCTCCTTGAACTCCCACTGTACTGCAATGGATAAAACGTTTAATTCCATTGGATTTTGCTGCTTCCAGAAGATTTCTGGTTCCATCTACATTAACATCAAAGAAACGTTTAATTGGAATATTCTGTTCTCTGTATACAGCAGCAATATGATATACCATTTCAACTCCTTTTACAGCAGAAATCAGACTATCCTTATTGCATAAATCTCCTCTGTAAATTTCTACTCCACTCTTTTCTAAATCACTTGCATTAATATCTGGAAGTACAAATCCTCTGACCAAATTGCCTTTCTTTAATAAGGCTTTGCATAGATATCCCCCAGTAAAACCTGATGCTCCTGTTACCAAAACTTTTTTCTTCATTAATCAATCTCTTAAATATTTCATACTTGTTATGGGAATGCCCATTATCTTCCTCCTGCGAACTGAATCACACTCCCTGCAGGGTGACTCAAGAGCTGACAGACTAGATTTCAGCATCTGTTCTCTCAATTCCTGAATCTGTGTGTTATTAAATATATCTTTTAAATACTCCTCATTTGCATTCCCATAGATATTTTTTGCAAAAAAATCATGGGGGCATGAGCCGACTCTGCCGTCCCAGAGCACCACAAGTGCGTGCCAGGGAAAAGTGCAGGCTGAAAATGATGATTTCTCAAAAGTATCCAAATCAAGATTACCGGCCCAGTTATGGGGTTGTTTGATAATCAGTTTATCAATACCTCTTTTTTTCAGATCATGTATAAATTCATCCCTTTGAACGGGATTATATGACTTACCATCAAACTCCATTACTTCCAGTACTGTTCTGGGTTCTAGTTTGCCGACTTCCCTTTTAATCTCCAAGAATCGGTGGATATTTGACAGAGTGCGTTCAAATTTTGCCCCGATACGTATCTTTTCATACACTTGGGGAGTATAACCATCAAAAGAGAATGAGATCAATCGTAATCCTGCCTCAATTAATTGATGGGATAAAGTTTCAGTTAAGGTAGTTGCATTTGTATGCAGCTTAACTTTCACTCCTTTTTTACTGGCATATCCTACCATTTCCACCAGATCAGGATGCAGGAGTGGCTCACCCCTATGATGAAGATTTACATCATGTACATAATTTTTACACTGATCAATTACAGATCTAAAGAGGCCGAGATCCATATTACCTAGTTCGTTCTTATTAAAATCTTTATTCGGACACATGGTACAGGCAAGGTTGCATCTATTAGTAGGTTCAATCCATATCCTGTAAGGCGCATACTTTACCTGTTTTTGCTTTAAAAACCAGTAGCTCCATATAATATGCGTCAATCTTATCAGAGCTTTTCGATGTTTTAAAATTATCAATTAACTAATCCAATATTTTAATTTATTCTCTCTTAAATCTCTAGAGGCTCTATTACACCTTTCTCATCAAACTGTCTTATAGACTTTCTTCACCTCCTCTACTTCTCTATTCTTGCGGCTCTTACTCCAATTCAATTCTTTGGCTATAAGATGTGCACAGGCTTCTAAAACCTCATCTCCTGGATTACCGGCTGAACCGAGATCTGTACGTCTAAGAATGACATCAGAAAACTTTTGCGCCATTTCCTCTCTTACTGCATAGAGAATTTCAGCCTGGATAACCTCATCCGATCCCTTTATCAAATTTCCAAATTCTGGATTGGTTGTACAATAATAAAGAATCTTTTTATACTCAGATCCATAATTTAAAACCAGATGCTTGATTATTTTTTCACTAACACCTGATGAATGAGAATTCATAGTACTGGCAAGAAAATCATCAAATCTGTCAATATTTCCACCTGAAAGTCTTATTTCATTATAATTAATTGACCTAACCTTTTTATCAAGTTTCTTCAAGATAAACTTAATGCTCTTTGCTGCCACATCTCGGGCGGTTGTATATTTTACTCCTGAAACACTTATCACTCCATAGATGCCATTATCCTTTTCATGATCAAGTATCCTATAATGTTTAGTTAGTATTACCTCTCCAGTTTTTTTGTTTATACCTTCCATGGGCAAGAATCCCTTTAAAATCAAACTCACATCATCTCTGGTGATTTTATCTCCATAGAGGGCAGTGTTAACCTCATCCAATGCTTCTCTGATCTCTTTTTCCCTGACCTGCATACTGTCAGGACTTCCCTGATAGGGTCGGTGAAATGTTCCTATGATTGTATAATCTCTCCAGGGTGTCATAAACAACACCCGCCTGATTCTTTTCCGGCTCCCGTCCTGAAGTTTATGTTCATAATTACTGTAAACACCAGCTGCATTCTCCTGGAGTAATTTATTCTTCACTACCAGGTTCATGGCTGTAGAAAGCTGAATTCGAGAGTTCTTTTCTATAGCTTTAGAATTATTAAGAAATTGATCAACCCAGGCTCCGCAGGTATTTAACACCATGTTGCAACTGATTGAAAAATCATCTCCTGTTTGTTGATCTTTTACTGTAATACTTCTGATCTGATTATCTTTAAGATTTAATTTTATTCCTTTTACATAATTTGCAACCTCTGCTCCCATTTCAACCGCAGACTTAATAAATGCCAGGGTGAGACGCTCTGTATTATACACCTGACCATCAGTCCATAACACTCCCCCATTATAATTTTCCGGATCAATAAAAGGTATCATCTCCTGACATCTCTTGTGTGAAACAACCTTACCCCTTGGTATTCCCTTTTCAGGATCATCTAAACGATTACGGTCAAAGCTTATGATATCATTCATAAGCATACCAACAGCCATAACTTCCTTACCTTTCATGAAATGGCCACAAGTGGGCATAACACAGACCAGGGGATGAGCAAGATGAGGAGCAAGCTGCATCATCAACCTTCGTTCCCGAATAGACTCTCTCATACGCACTATATCAAGCTGCTGCAGATAACGTAACCCACCATGTATGATTTTCAAACTGTTGGCCGAAGTAGCTCCACCAAAATCATATTGCTCAATTAAGGCGACCGAAAGACCTTGAAGGCAAGCCTCCCAGGCAGCTGCGGCACCGTATATACCGCCTCCTATTATGAGAAGGTCATATTTATTCTTAGATAATCTCGATAAATCTCTTTTCATATCCTAACTTCTTTATCATGTTTCTCACATATTTTAACAATTTTTTTAATGTAATGAATATAACAAAAATTTTATCAAAATAAAAGAGGTATGACTATTTACTGCAAAAAGCCACTATATGCCACCCTGTATGTCTGACTAAACCACGCGGAATAAGATTATACATATTAACAAACATGGTGTTATACATGAACGCCTTTACTCCTTTATGGAGACGGGTTTTAACTGGAAATCGCTCTGGAATGATTTTAACTTTACTAAAACCTGATAATAATTTTTTAAATTCATCTATAGTATACATATCAAGCACCGGAGCATCTTCATGTTCCAAACCAACTTTCATTAATTTTGACAAAACATTAAGCCATCCCTTACGATTATAAACCATTCCAATAAATTCTCCTCCCTCCTTTAAAACTCTTTGAGATTCCTTCACCATTTCTCTACTATCTGCTGTATATTGAAGAACTCCATGAACATAAACAAGGTCAAAGCTTTTGTCATTAAATTCAAGTGCCTCCCCATTCATGGTTTGTAAACTTCCTTTCAGACCGTTCATCTTAAAATTCTTTTTAGCCAAATCTATAGCAGTTTCTGAAAGATCAATCCCAGTCACTATTGCACCTCCTTTTGCAAATCTTACCAGATCAATACCAGCTCCACAGCCAATTTCAAGAACCTTTTTCCCCTGATATTCTTTAAAATCAACAATTTGGGGAAGATAACGAAGTTTATCAAATCTGTACTCATCTAGATCCTCAAAAAAACCTCTGGAACCAACTGGATGCTTGACAATCTCAAGATCATGTATATGCTCATTCCAATACTCTTTGATCTCATTGAGTAATTCTTTGTTTTCTCTATTGCTCATCACTACCTCATCTTTTATTTTTCTTCTTTAAATTATTAGTCTTAATCATTCATAAATTTTGCAAGATAACCATCCAAAATTAATAAAAACAAATTGGTATATCCTTTTTCTTTTCATAACTCAATTTTACCACGAAGAATCCGAAGTTCACAAAGGGAGAATAATTGTACCGATCAATCAAATTTAATTAATTCTATTTTTTTAGTGCTTTGTTGCATTTTAAATCTTTCAAATTCATCTATTTTACTTCGTGTTCTGGTTTGTTATAGTCAAGTATTTTATTAATTTTTCAGGTTAGGTAATGAATTTTTTTATTTTTTCCCCCAAACAATTAATCCTGAATTTCTAATCTCTAACCACTAACTTCCATTATCTAAAACCTATTTACCATAAAGATCATACCACTGCTGAAAAAACATCAAAGCCCATAATATATGGCTATGATTTTCTTTTCCCTTTATATGGGCATCCATTATCCTGGTAATATACTTGGATTTAAAAAATCCCTGCTGCCTGATTCTGGATTCATCAAGAAAATCCGTCATCATGGGTTTTAATTCCCCTCTTATCCAATTCTTGATAGGAATACTAAAACCCTGTTTATCTCTATTTTGCACTTCTTTGGGAAGATAATGCCAAAATGTTTTATTTAAAATATATTTGGTTTTGAACAGTCTCATCTTTAAGTGAGGAGGGAGTGAAAAAGCAAATTCCACCAGTCTATGATCTAAAAAAGGAACTCTGGTTTCCAGAGAGGTTGCCATAGACATACGGTCAACCTTTACCAGTATGTTATCTACAAGATAGGTTTTCAAATCAATATACCCGGTTCTGGTAATATCATCAGTATCTTTATCAAGTTGTTCTGCATATCGATGTATAAATTCATAAATCTGATAATCAGAAATATTATTTAAAATATCATCACTTAAAAGCTGGCTTCTCTCCTGCTGTTGAAGGAAAATCATCCATCGTACATGATACAGACTATCCGGCAACCAGGTACCCTGGATAAAACGTTTAAAACTGTTTATCAGGCCTTTTTTCTTCTCCGTTGGAGATATTTTTTCAGCCAGATAGTTAAATAAGGACTTGCCTGGAAACCATCTATAGATATTTTGAGCAAAAACATGGGCTCTATAAGTATCATACCCGGCAAATAATTCATCTCCTCCGTCTCCTGAGAGAGTTACTTTCACAAAATCTCTGGCTATTTTTGAGACCAGATAGGTGGGAAAAATGGAAAAATCACCAAAAGGTTCATCAAACTGTTTAATGAGCTCTTCAGTTAAATCCAAAGCATTGGCTTCAAGAATAAATTCATGATGTTCTGTATTATACTTCTCAGCCACAGCTTGGGCATAATGTAATTCATTATAGGATGATTCCTTAAAACCTATGGAAAAAGTTTTAACAGGATTATTCATTAGTTGAGCCATCATAGCTACAGTAATTGAGGAATCAATTCCTCCTGATAAAAAAGCACCTAGAGGAACATCAGAGATCAACCGCAAACCTACAGAATCCTTCATTAACTCCAGCATTCTCTCCTGAGCTTCAGACTCCTTCCATGGTTTTTGCCGTGGTAGATAATCCCAGAAGGATCTGTTGGTCATCTGTCCCCTTTCCCAGGTTAACCAGTGTCCTGGTTCCAATTTACGAATTTTCTTAAAAATAGATCTGGGAGAAGGAATATATTCAAATATCAAAAAATTGTTTAAGGCAACTAAATCTATAGTCTTGTCAATGTCAGAACATTGTAAAATTGCTTTAATTTCAGAACCAAAAACTAATTTATCTTCATCCTGATAATAATAAAGGGGCTTAATACCAATCCTATCTCTTGCAAGTATCAATTTCTTTTTTTCATCATCCCAGATAGCAAAAGCAAACATTCCATTAATTCTTTTACATACATCCTCACCCCACTCCTCATATCCATGTACTATTACTTCAGTATCTGTGGAGGTGGTAAAATCATGCCCCAAATTTTGCAGTTGTTTTTTCAGAATTAAAAAATTATAAATCTCACCATTAAAAACAATAGTTATGGTTCCATCTTCATTACTTAAAGGCTGATGTCCGGTTTGAAGATCAATTATGGAAAGACGACGCATTGCAAGTCCAACAGAAGAGAATATTTGAATTCCTTCATCATCAGGGCCTCTATGAGTAAGGGTCTTATTCATGCTGTGTAAAGTCTGCTTTTGAGGTATTCTGCCCTCAACTTTAAAAAGAAGTCCGCATATACCACACATTCAACCCCTCCTTGCTATAGCCTCTGATAATGCACGTTTTAACTTATTTTTATAAATCCTATAACTGTAATTATCCCTTGCAAGTTTTTCTGCATTCTTGGCAATTTTATGGGCAAATGAATCATTTTTTAAAAGATGTACTATTCCCTCAGCATAGCTATCAGAATTAGGTTCACAAAGCATGGAAACATCAGAATTTAAAACCTGAGTATGTGTAAGTAAATTCGTAGCTACAACAGGAACTCCTGAACGAAGGTAACTATAAATTTTTAAAGGTGTATTAGTACCTTTAGTTCGTGGTGATAATAAAATATCAGCACAGCGAATATAACTATTCACCTGATTTGGAGAAACCTGACCGGTAAAAATAAAATATTTATTTAATCCTTTTTTATTCACCATTTTTTTATAAAATTCAACCTGATCATTATGTCCTCCTACCAATAAAAATAATATATTCTTTTGTTTTAATACTACTTTCTCAGCACTCTCTATTAAAAGATCAAGACCCTGATAGGATTCAAAAGTACCTGCGTACAGGAGAATCTTTTTTTCATCTAAATTCAGTTTACTTTTAATACTTTCGGTTATATCATCTTCTCCAAAAATCATACTGTAATCAATAACATTTTCTATTAAAACTGAACTCCTTTCTGGAAGGTACTTTTTAACCAGAGCATGAAGATCAGGACATATTGTAATCACTCTACTTGAATAATATAACACCCAGCGTTCAATAGAAACAAATAGCTGGATGATTACCCTTGAATTAGTAAATTGAAAATTTTTCATCTGCTGGGGAAGGCTGGAATGCATATCATAAATATGAGGTAGTTTAAATATCCTGGCTAAAAAAGTCCCCCAAAAACCTGCTTCTTCATGAGTATGAATTATTTGATAATTATATCTTAGTAAATAAAAAATAGTTTTAATAAACAAAAAAAAATCTAAAGGAATTTTTTTAAAGGAAGGACCGATTTTTACCTTACTAATACCTGGTATCTTAGGGATGCGAAAAATCCTCACCCTGGGTACTGAAACATTTTCTCCTATAGAATAGGTTAAAAGATCAATATCATGACCCAAATCAGATAATGTCTTAAGACGCCCAACCACACTCAGAGGTGTACCTCTTGGTTCAAAAATTGGTTCAGGAGCAATCATTAAAATTTTCATACATCATACACATTTTTATTAATCAGGCTGCACCATAACCAGTAATAACAACAAAAAACGTACGAACTAAAATCTTAAAATCTAACCATAAAGAAAAATTATCAATATATTTTAAATCCATCTCCATCCATTTATCAAAATCTACATCATTCCTTCCACTTACCTGCCAGATACATGTTAAACCTGGCTTCATACTCAACCGCCTCCTCTGCCAGGTTTCATAATTATCTACTTCTGAAGGTATGGGTGGGCGAGGGCCTACAAGACTCATATCACCTTTGAAAATGTTAAATAACTGAGGCAGTTCATCTATACTAAACCTTCTCATGAACTTTCCAAATTTAGTGCAGCGTGGATCTTTCTTCATTTTAAATACAGGCCCATTCATTTCATTATTTTTATCCAATAATGCTCTATGGTTCTCAGCTCCAACATACATGGATCTAAATTTATAAAGTATAAATTTTCTGCCATATTTACCACTACGAATCTGGCGAAAGAAAATCGGCCCTTTTGAAGTTAATTTAATGATTATTGATACTATGATTAAAAATGGAAACATTGGAATAAGTGATATAAAAGAAACAAGTAAATCAATAGATCTCTTTAAAAATAACTGCCATTCTTTTGCAATTGAAGTTTTAAATATCAATAAAGGAACTCCAGCAAAACTTGACACACACATCTTAGCTAACTTAGGATTATAAAGGTCAAGTGAAACTGCTGTACTTACTCCTTCATTCTCACAGTGAAAAATAATTGTTTCAATACGATTAAGCCACATCCTGGGAACCACAAAAACAATTTGATCTATTACAAATTCTCTTAATAATCGAGGAATATCTCTTATCCTGCCCACAACCTCATAATTCAAAAATTTTTTACCTAAAAATTTGGGATCATCATCTATAAGTCCTATAATTTGTAAACCCCAATCCTTATGTTCATTTACAGTATTAATAAACTCCTGAGCTCTTCTCCCTGTGCCTACGATAAGAATATTTATTAGATTATGACCACTACGATATATTAAATTAAGTATTTTTCTTACGATAAACTTTTCTATAGTTAATAATAAACCGCCAATAATGATATAACCAGCAATATAGGAACGGCTGGCAAATTCCATTTTTATTATAAATGTTATACTACCAAGGAATACAAGAGTCAAAATATTTGATTTAATAAGATTCCATATGACTATTGAAAATGATATAGTTCTAAAATTCTTATAAACCTGATAATATGACATGGTGATAATCCATATGGGTACAGATAAAATACCTAATAGAAGAAAATTCTGAAAAAAACTTCCAAAACTCAACCAATAAGACAAATCAAATGATTTACGAACTGCTGTAGTAATAACATATGATATCAAAAAGGAAAATATTATCACCACAGCATCAATAAATTTCATAAACCGAATTAAAAATATTTCTTTTTCTCTAATCATAATCCAATATTTTCTTTAATAAATGATTACATCTTTTTTCTGGCAACACATACAATATTCTTTTTTAACCACCGGAGAAAAAATAAATTTGTAATTAAATCTCCAATTTTACCCAATACATAAAATAAACGAAAAAAAGTAAGGTATTCACTGGTAGTTCCTTGATAATACATATCAATAATTTCAAAATTCGCTTTTTCAAGATATTTTTTTAAACGACGCTTGGTATTTGCATAATAATATGTGGATGCATTATCAACATGTGCATCTTCTGATTTTGCATTCAATTTTCTTATTACATTATGGAATCGAGTAGAGGTTATAATTGATAACAAGATCCCATAATTAAAAATATTTGGAGTTCTAAATATCAAATATCCTCTCTTTTTAATAATCCTGTTTATCTCCTCTATTGTCTCCTCTGGTTTTTCCACATGTTCTAAAACCCAATTACATGATACTGCTTGAAATATTTCTGCTTTAAAACATAGTTTTTCAACAGAACAGCAAATCCAAGCATCAAAATATTTTTTACATGCAAATCCTTCCTCAATATCGCATCCGATTTTCTTACATGAATTCAATTGACGTAAAGCTGAACCATAACCAGTACCACAACCTGCATCCAAAACATAACTATTTCTACTATCGTTAATATATTTTTTATTAAAATTAATCCACTCCACCCAACTACCATCTTCTGTTCGGGGATCAAAATAATTTTTAATCCGCTTCCAGTTCATCAATACTCCTGTACCAGTGTATAAATTTTTCTATACCCTCCTCAATACTAAATGATGGTCTGTATCCAAGCTCTTTTTTAGCTTTATTTATATCCGCATATGTTACTTTCATATCACCTAACTGTTCGGGTAATCTTTTAATTTTTGCCTTTTTGTTTAATCCTTTTTCGATCAGTTTGATAAGGCTGTTTAGTTCTATTGTTTTTGATTCACCTAAATTAAATATATTAAAATCATTACACTGTTCAATAGAATTCAATATACCTCCGATTATATCACTAATATAGGTATAATCTCTTCTGCTTTTACCATCACCAAAAACTGGTATTTCTTTCCCCTCATCAATCAATCTAGTAAATTTATGTATTACCATGTCCGGACGTTGTCTTGGTCCATACACAGTAAAAAATCTTAAACAGGTGACTGGTAAATTATATAAAGAATAAAAAGTATGTGCAATAAGTTCACAAGCTTTTTTGGTTGCAGCATAAGGGGAAATTGGTTGATCCACTGAATCATCTTCAGAAAATGGAACCTTTTTGTTATTTCCATAAACTGAAGATGATGATGCAAAAATAAATTTACTCACCTCATGTTTACAACTCAACTCCAGAAGGTTTGTGGTACCCTCAAAATTCACTTTCTGATACAATCTTGGATTTTGGATGGAAGGACGAACTCCAGCTCTGGCAGCTAAATGAACCACAACATCAAAATGATTATTTTTGAATAGTTGGCTTAATAATTCCCAATTCAATATATCACCCTCTATTAATTCAAATTTTGGGTGATCCTTAATATTTTTTATATTTCTGTATTTAATTACAGGATCATAATAAGGATCAAAATTATCTAAACATACAATCCTATTACTATCATTTAACAAACTCTCACTAAGATGCGATCCTATAAATCCAGCTCCACCAGTTACCAAAAATCTCATATATAAAATTCCTAATATCTATAATAACTATACCCTTCATGAGCCAATTCCACTCCAGCACAATTTAAAATTACTCCAATTACATTTGCGTGAACTTTACTAAAAAGACTAATCTTATTATTTATACTTTCCCTATTAGTTTCACTAGCACGTACTATTACAGCCACACCTTCAACAAAAGATCCCAGTACAACCGCATCAGTAGCAGCATTTAATGGACAGGTATCAAATATAATATGATCAAAATGTTCACGTAAACTCTGGATAAAATTCTTCATCTTGGTTGAACCCAATAATTCAGAAGGATTTGGTATCATTGATCCACAAGTAATTAAAGAAAGATTTGGTATGTATGTCTCATTTAAAACTTCTTTTACTGAACTAACTCCGGTAAGATAATTTGTCAATCCAGGTTTTTTAGAGACCTTAAAAATGTTATGCAGTACTCCTCTTCTTAAATCAGCATCTATAAGTAAAGTATTAGATCTTTGTTGTGCCAGAGCAATTGATAAATTAGTAGCTGTAAACGATTTTCCCTCACTAGGTGAAGCACTGGCAATTATTAGTGATTTTAATAAACCATATTTTTTTGAAAAAAGAATATTTGTTCTTAAGGATCGATAAGCCTCACCAACAGGAGTAGGGGAATAATCTTGGGTTACTATCTGCGAACTAATACTTTTAGCCTTTTCTGAATCTTCAAGATGTTTATCATCAAACTTCACCTGAGGGATTACACCAATTATATCCATTTTTAAATAATTTGCAACATCTTCCTTAGTTTTTATACTTTTATCAAGTTCTTCTATGATTAAAACACTTCCAAAACCTAATGCTAACCCAAGCATTAAACCCATAGCTATTTTTTTCATATCATCCTGTCTTCTTGGACGTGATGGAGGTACAGCTGGATCCAGGACTGTAACACCCTCAGTTTCAACTGCTTGATTTATTTGGGCCTCTCTGGTTCTTTTAAGGAGCATTCTGTAGATATCCTCAGAAGCACTTCTTTCCCTTTGAAGTTTTATGACTTTGAGTTGTTCTTCCGGTATGTTATCCAACTTCTGTTGTAACTCTAACTGCTCCTTTTTTTGTTCCTCTTTCTCATCCTTTAATTCCTCAAGTTTTTGCTGAGCAATATTTATTACCCTTTCTTCTAAAAGAGATATTTCATTATTTATTTCAATTACATCAGGATTCCCTTCTGGAAGACCACTTTCCAATAACTTGGCTTTTTCTCTATCTAACCTATTTAATTGCCCCCTAATCAAAGATAATTCAGTATTATCATTTAGACTCCTCTGAGATGCAATCTGTCTATAAATTGTATGAGTTGATATGGAAGGATTAAAAACCTCATGGGTTGGATCCAATCCATTTATAAAAGTTTGCAACATATCGATATCCAATTCGATATTTTTTATCTGAGTTTCAAATTGATCTAATTCTACAAATACTTGTTGAGTTTCTTCATTCAATCCTTCTGGATGCTCATTGCGGAAAGATTTTAATTGATAATCATATTGACTTAATCTTTCTTGGGCTAAATCACACTGTTTTTGAAGATAACTAAGAACAAAATCATTTTGCTGTCTATTTATCTTCCGACTCTTTTCTGAAAAAATATCAGCAATCATGTTTACCGTTTTACTGATTATAACAGGATCTGTACCCTTCAGAAACATTGCCAATATACTTCCCACCCCTACAGGTCTTATTACTAATTTAGACTGTAATGAATTGACTGTTGAATTAAAATAATCTATGAAAAAATTAATTCTTTTTTTCTCTTCTACCTTAGGATTTAATACAAAACTCATCCCATTATAGCTAAGTGTATCAGGTAAGGATTTTACACTTAAACTATCCAATTTTTTACCTGCATGATAAATTGAATAAGTATTCGGATAAAATTTGATAAAGTAATTTCCTGGTTTAACATCCTGAGTAGTAGTAAAATATTTAAAAACATCTTCTCTATTTATTTGAACACCTTCTTTACTGGGAAGCTCTAAAGTTAAACCTAAATCCGCAACCACTTCTTCCATGATTGGACGACTTTTAAGTCTTACTATCCTGCTTCTAAAAGCGACATCTTTTCCCACATCTTTTAATTCAATTAATGCTTTTGCCTGATAGGTAGGTGGCTGGCTTTTCACATATAAATACCATGGAAAAGATATTCCCACAGTAATTAAGGTGATCAACCACCATTTCTTCTTAAAAGCTCTTAAATACTTACCAATATTTAAGGATTGTCCCTTGTTTAGATATTCTTCTGTAAATTCATTCATTTTTATACCATTATATAAATTATCACTAATATCCTCTCTGTATTCTTAAATAGAGTAATACTAAAGTAGCACAAAGATGTATGATTGAAACAATAAAACGTAAGGTAATAACATTCCTTCCAGCAATAATAACCTGATCTCCTGATTCTATTCCAATTTCCTCAAGAGAAAATCCCTTTTCATAAGCATTAAGTAATCCCTTGATAATTACTTCTCCTCCTCTTTCAACCCTTAATCCTTCAAGGTTTGCACCAGCTTTTGGACCACCTGCTAGTGCTACAAGATCCCATAATGATTTTAAGGGATCAATTCTATATACACCGGGTTTTATAAATTGTCCCTGCATAGTAACTCTAATAAGAGGGCGAATATACACATAAGGATTTCTTAAATACTCAGAATATTTCTCTTGAATTAATTTTGTAACTTCTTCTATAGTCAAAGCTTTAATCTTAATCTCACCTACTAATGGTAAAGCCACATAACCTTCTGGGTTTATTGGATAATCTCCACTAAAATCTAGATTTCTCTTCTCTTCATATAAATACTCCCAAACAACTACACGAATTGCATCACCCGGACGAAAAATAGTCAATGACTTCATAGATTGACCACTTAATCGATTGAAAAAAAATATTATTAAAAAAATTGTCAACAATATAACTTTAGTATTTTCAAAATAATAAAACTTTTTGATCAATTTCATTTTAAAAACTCCAATTATTTACCTCATAAAATTATAATTAGTGCAAATAATATACCATCTAACATAAAAAAAGGGTTGTCTAAAAAAAACAACTCTTTAATAAATTACAGATTTACTAAAAAAATTTAAATAACAAGCAAATTATATATCAATCATAAATAAATTCTCACATCTCCAAATTATTTTATTAGTTAACTCTGTTAATAGTATCTATAGTTTAAAAATTTTAGACACTCCCTAATATCTACAAAATAGTAACCAGTTTATCTGGATCTATAAAATCTATGTCTCTTTTCTTTTGTTTCAAGACTCATTTTCTTTAAAAGTGAATTCATTCGAAACCAACTAACCTTTTCTTTACCATATTCCTCAGAATTTATCCTTTTACAGATTTTCTTAATACTATACATTGGATTTTCAAGTATAATTTTTTTTATCTTTTCATTCAAAGGAAGTTTTGAACTTTGAAATTGATATTCTGAAGTTAAAGAATCAAGTCTTACACCCTCACCTTCAAAAAGATTCTCTACTCTGGGATTATAATCAATTAATGGATTTGCTTCTTCCCTATTACTCCTTACTGCTCCAGCACTTGTAATATCTATACCTCTAATTATTTCAAATTCATTTAAAGCTTCTTCAATTGAATCATAATGTCTTAAAATCTTATCAAATTCAAGCATTTCAAAGACTTCAAAAACTTCCTGACTCATTTGAACGATTTTTATATCCCCTCCCTGATCACGAATATTTTTCAACTTACCCATAAATGCACCCCACCCTGCACTGCTTACATAGGTAACTCCTCCAAGATCAGCAATAATTTGAATCTGATTTTTATTTATTAAATCATTAATTATATTTTCTAACTCCTGACAACTGGAAGTATCAATGTATCCTGTAATGGAAAGAAGTGTTACATCAAGTCTCATACCTATATTATTTACTGAAATATCTATACCATGCATCTACTAACCTGAAAATTACTGTTTCAACCAATATTATTTTTTATACATTTATGATATAACTTCTCATATTTTTTAATAGTATCTTTCCATAAATAACTTCTCTTCATCCCATTTTTAATAATATTCAACCATATTGTTTTATTTTTATAAGACTTTATAGCTTTTCTAACACATGTAACCAATGTATTCTTATTAAAATCATTAAAAATAAATCCATTGCCATTTTTATTCTTAGCATTGTATTGGGAAATATTTTCAGTTACTTCTCCTGAATTATATACAATCGGAACAGCTCCATACATAACACTATAAACCGGAGATAATCCAGTGGGATCATATTGTGAGGGTAATAACATAATATCAGAACCAGCCACTGCCATATGCTCAATATTAACATCATAATATTCCTGTAAACCTATACGATTTTTATAATTTATCTTCATCTCTTTAAAAAAATCATAGTATACATCCTCTTTGGAAGTTATAATAATTAGATACATATCCATACCCAAGAATGCCTTAAAACTCTCTTTTATAAGTTTAGTCCCCCATGTATCAATAAAAGAACTAATTATCGAGAATACTGGAATATTATCATTAAATTTTAAATTAAAGTGTTCTTCAAGAGCTTTTTTGTTTTTTTCTTTTTCTTCTAATTCTTCAAAATTAAATTTTGTAGGAATATAAGGATCTTGTTCAGAACTCCACACATTACAATCAATCTGATCTTTTATTTGACTAATCTTATCTTTTCTGAGTTTAAAAAACTCCTTATATTTCATATCAGATTCCAGTTCATTTAAATATTTACTACTTGTAGAATTAACACAATCAGCTGAATGAATACCTGCTTTTAAAAAATTAAATTTGCCATTTTGAATATATAGATTTTTAAAATCAAGAATTTCATTTTCTAGTCCGAAAAGAGAAACACATTTTGAATTAAAACTACCCTGACTTGTAAAATCTCTAATTGTATATAAAGTACTTACTGGCTGAAAAAATGTATCTTTCTTATAAATATATTTTAGAAAAAAAGGTACCAAACCACTTTGCCATTCACTACAGTGAATAACATCAGGTTGCCACTGCAACTTTCTTAAAGTTTCCATGACAGACTTTGAAAATAAAATAAACCGTTCATCATTATCAGAATAATCTTCATTTTTACCAGGATCTCTATATAAACCTTCTCTAAAAAAGTAAGGTTTATAATCAATAAAATATACCTGAACTTTAGAATCAGGAAGAAAAGAAGATTTAACATTTATCTTTAAAATTTCATTTCCTACCAAAACATCAATATTTTTAAGTCTAATTACATCTCTTAATGTATAGTTTCTCGCGTTCACTGCACTATACTGAGGAGTTATTATACGGACATCATGGCCAATTTCTTTTAATTTTTTGGGGTATAATCCACTAACCTCTGCAATTATATTAGTCTTGGAAAATGGAGCTACTTCTGGTGTAACAACTAAAATTTTTAAATTTTTTTTCATAAAAAATCCTAAAAGCACACGAAAAAATCAAAACAAATTATAAACATCCAGTACATTTATTAATTATATTTATTTAAATAACTTCTGGCTATACTAACATATTCACTATCTGGATAATAGGTTATTAATCTTTGAAACTCTTCTTTAGCTTTTTCCTGGTTATTCAATTTATGATAGCAAATTCCCAACTTTAATTGTGCATCATCATCTTTATTAGAATTCGTAAATGAAAATACTTGTTCAAAACTGATAATTGCCTGCTCATAATTACCCATATCATAATAGGATTCCCCTATCCAATATTGACAATTATCTGACAATTTATGATTACTATTCTTTGATATTAATATCTTAAATTTCTGTAT
>CAYUAG010000005.1:0-8869 GCA_964442615.1 uncultured bacterium | reverse complement strand
CCCAATAACTTTAACACATCATCTTCAGTAATATCATCATCTTGCTTACTAGATTTTTTCTTGCTGTCAGATAAACCTAACAATGCATCTATATCCTCAGTATTTCCACCTGCCTGTGTTTCTCTTTGCATTGTATTGGCTGTCCCTCCACACCCACTAAGTACTATCATACATATGATTATCATGGCTGTTATGACTATTTTTATACATTTTTTTCCCATAACCGCCTCCTAAAATTTTATTATTCTTAACAATTTATTAAAATTTATCCTAAAAATCAAGCTCATACAGTACTCTTGGGATTTTTCCTTTTTAAAATTATCAGTAAAACCATACCAAATAAAATCATACCACCACTAATTAACTGATTAATAGTAATCTCAGTAAATCCCAATGGAACCATATCAGTCTCTTCATAGTATCTTACAAAATCAACCAAAAACCGACAAATTCCATAAAATATGAAAGCCAATCCTGTTATAAACCCATCAAAATGTTTTTTCTTTTCTACTAATACAATAACCACCACCATTAATAATCCATACAATGAAGAATACAATTGAGTTGGATGGATAGCAGTTTCATAAAAATGATAGCCTGCAGCACTGTTAAAAGGAAATTTTACTCCCCAGGGAAGATCGCAAGGTTTCCCATAACAGCAACCATTTAAAAAACATCCAATACGGGTAATAAATACTCCCAGCCCAAAAATTGGTGCAATCACATCAAATAATTTTAAAAGGGGAATTTTTTTCCACTGACAAAATATTATAATCACAACTATGGATAATAAAACGCCTCCAAGTAATGTCAGACCTGCTATACCAATCTGACCCGAACTTTGAAAAGGATTGAATGTATCTGTCCAGTGATCTTTGAACTCATCAAGATGAGTAAAAACATACAATATTCGTGATCCAATAATAGCACTCAAAAGTATAAGCAGTGATAAATCAACAACCTGATTAGGATTCAATCCACGTTTTACAGCCCGTTTAGAAGCCCAGAATATTCCAATCAAAAAAGAAAGTGCCAGCATTGCACCATAAGCACGTATTTCCAGTTTACCAATACTAAAAAGAATAGGATACATTAACATCGCCTCCATCAATTATAAATTTTATTATACTCTGCCTAAATATCTATATCATAATTATCTAGAACGTTAAATCCTTAATGACGAAAATGCCTCATCCCAGTAAAAGCCATACTCATGCCCTTCTCATTACAAAGATTAATTGAATCTAGGTCTCTTTTCGATCCTCCTGGCTGAATAATAAACTTGATACCGAATTCATCTGCTACTCTAACTGTATCATCAAAAGGGAAAAAAGCATCCGAAGCTAATACCATTTGATTAAATTGTTCTGTACAATACTCTTCAAAACTCTTATTTGGTTTTAATGTATCATACTCTATCTGTAGATTCTCTTCTGCCTTTGTAATAGCTAATTTACGTAGTGAATCAACTCTATTTGGCTGACCCGCGCCCATACCAATAACTTGATAATACCCGGCTTTATACTCTCTGCCCAGTACAATTGCATTTGATTTTGTATGCTTACAGGCTCTGTAGGTAAAATCCGCCAATTTCTTTTTGTCTTCACTAAATTGTACTTCGGTAACAATATCAAATTGTTCCATTAAAGACAAATCTTTATCCATCTCCAACAGTCCACCTGTAATTTTACGAAAAGTTTTTTTCTCCTTCTGAATGGTATACAATTCTCCGGTTTTTAGCAATCTGATCGACTTGGTTTTTGATAATAGTGTAAAAGCATCCTCCTCATAATCAGGGGCTATGATAACTTCCACAAATTTTTTTGGTACTTTCTGGGGAATTAATTTTTTATCCTGAATGATATACCCTATATGCTCTACATTTTTTCCTTTAAGAAATTCTGCGAAATCAAGGTCAACCTTTTTATTACAAGCAATAACCGAGCCAAAAGCCGAAACCGGATCCCCGGCCCAAGCCCGTCTTAAGGCTTCTCCCGGAGTTTCTCCAATTGCATAACCACATGGATTTGTGTGTTTTATAACAGCAACTCCAGTATAATCCTGCAGCTCTTTAACAGCTTCCAGAGCAGCATCACAGTCAACATAGTTATTGTATGACATCTTCCTACCATGGATAATTTCCGCCCTAGCTGCTGAAGGCTCTTTACTCTTCAAATCTTTATAAAATACTGCTTTCTGATGACTATTTTCACCATATCGCAAGTTTAATCCTTTATTAAAACTCATATGTATAATATTCTCATTTAAAAATTTTTCAGATAAATATTTATCAATACAGGCATCATAAGCAGCTGTTCTCCGGAATGCTTTGAGAGAAAGACTTTTTCTTGTTTCAAGAGATACCTCTCCATTTTCTTTAATTTCCTGAAGTACATGACCATAATCGCTAACCTCTGTAACAACTGTTACAAAGGCATAATTTTTAGCAGCACTCCGCAGCATGGAAGGCCCCCCAATATCAATGTTTTCAATAACCTCATGAATCTCAATATCTTGGTTTTGAATAACTGATTCAAAAGGATAGAGATTCACCACCACCAAGTCAATCCATTCAATCTTCTGTTCTTCTGCTTCCAGGGAATGATCCTTATTATCTCGTAAACCCAATAGTGCTCCATGAATTTTTGGATGCAGGGTTTTCACTCTGCCATCCATCATTTCAGGAAATCCAGTTATTTCTTCTATGGGTATAGTCTTTATACCATTTTCCAAGAGATACTTTCTTGTTCCTCCAGTTGAAATTATTTCTATACCCAGTTCAGATAATCCTTTTGCAAAAGAAAGTATATCTTTCTTATCTGAAACACTTATTAATGCTCTTTTAATCATACATACACTCTAAATTTTAATTATGGATCTACTGCAAAATAATGCAGATTAACACTTCTTTGTACAAATCTCAGAAATACAATCCTTCTCACATTTTTTTAATTTAATGATAAATGTTCTCATTTCCAAACATTTTCTTAAAATCCATATTTAACAATTTTTTCCTTGATTAAATCATTATAAATAATTATTATTCATATAACTATAATCAAAATTATTCATTTAATAAAAACAAGGAGATTCAATCTTGAAACTTTTTTCTTATACACAGGACGAAAAAATATTTAACACCGGAATTAGAATTAATGAAGAAAATTATAACTTAACCGAAGCCCTTAATATCTATCAAAATTCTAAAGGTGCAGGCAAAAAAATCTCAATCCAATTTCTTCAAATGCTGATTGAAATGGGATATTGTTCAGGCAACATAATCAATAATATATTTAACAATCCTTGGGTTAAATCAAAGATAAAAGATTTATTAATTCAGCCGGATTTTAAATATGGCATTCCTATACCCAGACCTTCTAAAATTATCTGTTTAGGAAGAAATTACAAAGCACATGTAAAAGAACTAAAACATAAATTACCTGAAGAGCCCATACTTTTCTCTAAGGCAACTTCCTCATTAACTGCCCATAACCAAAACATTGTCATCCCCTCCTGGTTGAATGGAAGAGTAGATCATGAAGCTGAACTTGCAATAATTATGGGTAAAACAGGGAAAAATATTCCAGAAGACAATGCCTTTAATTACCTTGCCGGATATACAATTATCAATGATGTCACTGCCAGAGATTTGCAAAAAAAGGACCTGAATAATAGTAATCCCTGGTTTCGCTCCAAAAGTTTAGATACCTTCTCTCCTCTAGGACCTTTTATAGTACCTGCAGATGAAATTGATGATCCTCATAACCTGAAAATCAAGTTAAAAATAAATAATAAAATCAGGCAAAACTCATCAACCTCTGAAATGATATTCAAAATACCTGAAATAGTTGCTTATATTTCAAAATATATGACACTCCAGCCCGGAGATATAATTGCAACTGGAACCCCGGAGGGTGTATCTGAAATCAAAGATAGAGATGAAATTGAAATCACAATATCAAAACTTGGGATTTTAAAAAATACAGTTGTAAAAGAATAATAAGGAGATAGCAGTTGAAAATTCTGATAACAGGGGGGGCTGGATTCATTGGTTCCCATATTGCTGATAATTTTATTGGGCAAGGACATAAAGTTATTATTCTTGATAATCTAAGTATGGGACGTAGGGAAAACCTAAATCCCAAAGCAAAATTCTACCTTATGGATATCCGTTCACAAGAGGTAAAAAAAGTATTTGAGCAGGAAAAATTTGAGGTTGTGTGCCATCAGGCAGCTCAAATGGACGTTCGTAAATCTGTTGAAGATCCGCTATTTGATGCAGAGGTGAATATAAAAGGGAGTTTGAATCTACTCGAAAACTGTGTAAAATTTAAAGTAAACAAATTTCTCTTTGCCTCAACTGGGGGAGCTGTGTATGGTGAGCAGCAAGAATTCCCCTGTGATGAATCTCATCCTCTAAAACCTGTTTCTCCTTATGGCATTACTAAACTGACCATGGAAAAATATCTATTATATTATTCTGTGCAATTCGGCCTAAAATATACCATTCTGCGCTATTCCAATGTTTATGGGCCCCGACAAAATCCTGAGGGAGAAGCTGGAGTTGTGGCAATATTCACTAATAAACTCATTAGAGGAGAACAACCCATCATTAATGGAGACGGTACACAAACCAGGGATTACGTCTACGTGAGCGATGTAGTTCAGGCAAACCTAAAAGCACTGATCCACAATAAAAATGATATTTACAATATCGGAACCGGTATAGAAACCAATGTAAACAACATTTTTCATACTCTCAACAATCATATTGGCAGTAAGATTCAGGAAAAACACGGCCCTGCTAAACCAGGGGAACAACAGAGAAGTGTGATCAGTTATAAAAAAGCTGAAAAATTATTACCCTGGAAACCTGAGATCAATCTTGACAGAGGTTTACAAATGACAGTAGAATTTTTCAGGAAACTACAGACATGAAAATCACTGTACTGGGATCAGGATCAGCGGTTTTGGTCCCTGGAAGACATGCATCCTCATATTTTATTCAATCTTTGAATAATGAATATCTCCTGGATGCCGGAGATGGCGTCACCCAGCAATTAATTAAATACAACTATAAGCTTGATAAAATCAACAAAATTTTCATAAGTCATACTCATGCTGATCATGCTGCAGGTATCTTTATGTTGATACAGACAATGCAGCAGATTAAAAGGACAGCTCCTCTGGATATTTTTATTCCTGAATCTGTACTGCCAAATTTTGATTCTACTTTCCCTTTTTTTCAGATTTATAAAGACAAACTGTCATTTGATTTCATCTTAAAAGGAATCACCGCTCAAACCTTATTCCAGAAAAATGATTTTCAGATCAAGGCCATTCAAAACAATCATCTGCAGGGCAATAAGATCCATGCTTCTGAATGTGGACTTGGGGTCAGCAGTTTCAGTTTTCTTATCAAGGAAAAAAACAATCAAATAATTTTTTCTTCAGATATTAATGATTTCAATCATCTTGAAAAACTCAGTGATAATACAGATCTACTCATCTCTGAATGTACCCATGTTTCCATCTCTGATGTAAAAAAATTTGCTGAATCACATCAGATTAAAAATGTTATTCTCTCTCATATTCCTCCGGAAATTGATAACCAGCATCTGACCTCTGAAAATTTATCTTCAGAAAAAGTAAATATGATTATTTCAAAAGATGGACAGGTCATTGAGGTTTAAATGAATTTCCAGGTAAAAAAACAAAATCATCCCCTGGCTGAAAGTATGGGATTAATCGGTAAATCCGAATCTTTTCTTCAAGTTCTGGAAACCATCAAACAGATTGCACCCACAAATATTACTGCCTTGATTACTGGTGAGAGTGGTACAGGAAAAGAGATGATTGCCAGAGCAATTCACCAACTCAGTACCAGAAAAGATAATCCCATAATCAGTGTAAACTGTGGTGCCATACCCGAAGGAATCCTAGAGAGTGAACTCTTTGGGCATGAAAAAGGATCCTTTACCGGGGCTGAAGCCAGCAGAAAAGGATATTTTGAAGCTGCAAATAACGGTACCATCTTCCTTGATGAAATCGGGGAACTGCCTATCGCTACCCAGGTGAAACTTTTAAGAGTCATAGAACAAAAGGAATTCATGAAAGTAGGGGGCGCAAAATCCATTACGGTTGATGTACGGGTAATTGCAGCAACCAATAAAAATCTAGAAAATGAAGTAAACAATGGCAATTTCAGAAAAGACTTGTTTTACAGACTGAATGCAGTAAGAATCGAAATACCTCCCCTGCGAAAACGCCTAGAAGATATTACACTTTTTGCTCACTTTTATTCAGATAAAGTCAGCCAGGAAAATAATATTGATTTCAAAGGATTTAGCAAAGAGGCTCTGCAAGAGCTTGAAAACTATTCCTGGCCTGGAAATATCAGGGAAATAAGAAATCTGATAGAGCGACTTATAATTCTAAAAAAAGGAGCTAAAATTGAGAAATCAGATATTTTCACTCATCTCTTGCATAAACCTGAAACTGACAGTAATCTTCCTGTAATTACCAAAATATCTCCGGAACAAGCAGAAAGAGAACTTATTTATAGAGCCTTACTGGATCTGAAAATGAGTGTCGAAGATATTCGTACCTATCTCATGGGAAGCCAACCAAGACAAAAATCCTATCCTGATCTCCATGTTCCTTTTATGGCTGAAGTTATGAATAATAAAGAAGACGAATCTGAAGCCGAAAGTATTCTTCCTATACATGAAATGGAAAGAATACAGATACAAAAGGCTCTTAGACTTACAAAAGGCAACAAGAAAAGAGCAGCCAAATTACTTAATATCGGAGAACGTACTTTATATAGAAAAATAAAGGAATATAATCTTGACTTTTAACATTACATCTCTTAAAAAATGTATACTATTCCCAGTAATTCTAGGTATAATAATCTCTCTGACCATTGGATGTGGAATCTATTCATTTTCCGGTTCTTCCCTCCCTGGTCATATCAAAACCGTAGCTGTGCCTTTATTTGAAAACAGCACAGCCTTTTATGGTGTCAGTCAACCGCTTACTGATGGAATAATCGATGCTTTAACTCAAGATAACACCCTTAAAATTGCTTCTCCCAAAAATACTGATTCCATGCTCAAAGGATCTATAATGAATGTAAGAGAACAGGCTGGCCAGTATGACCGAAATGAACAAGCCTCGGATTTTAAAGTGTATATAACCGTAAAAGTTATATTTGAAGACAGAGTTAAAAGGATAGACCTCTGGGAAGAAACCTGGACTGAATGGGGTGAATATGAGAGTGATATGGATGAAGGAATTACACAAGCAGCAGAAAAGCTTTCTGATAAAATTTTAAACCGCATGGTTTCCGGGTGGTAGGGGATTCTTTTTAACTGAATGTCTTAAAAAAAATCACAATGTATAAAATATATCAGCAGTGAAGATTGTTAAAAGTAAAAAAATTGACTTTTTTCTTGACATTCTATCATCTAATTATTAATATTATACGTTTAAATCTTATTTTCAATTAATTTATCAATGATTATGAAATCTATTTCTGAAATAGTGGACAGGATTTTTCCAATAGTAATTAAAGTATCCCTAATAGATTATGGTTTCTTCCTTTTGCTTAGCAGGTACATTACCAATCCATGAATAAAACAGCCTTGGCCTGTGGAATTTTTTTGATACATCGCTTTACTTTTGTAACCTATACATGGGAGTGAGTGGGCGAAGCTGTGCAAGGAGATGAGTGAATTTTTTGCTTAATACTCTAAGGACTCCAAAACAAATATATAATTATTAAAGATTTACTTTTTTACATAAAATCCTTGACATTCTCCTGATAATTTACTAAATAAAGGTTAATTACTTTTTTGATATTAAATATATACATATGATAGGATGTCTTATGGATACTGCTGTTTCTGAAAAAATCCGAAAGAAAATGGTTACATCAGAAAATAAAGCACATTCTCCACAATTGGTGGATCAGGTAAGGAGTGCGATTCGTGTACGGCATTACAGTTTAAAAACAGGGAAAGTGTACATTCTATGGATTAAAGATTTTATTTTTTATAATGATAAAAAGCACCCTGAAAATCTGGGTGAAAAGGAGATAACACAGTATCTATCACATTTAGCTATTGATAAAAGAGTGTCTGCTTCAACTCAGAACCAGGTGTTGTGTGCGATTGTTTTTCTCTACAAGCATGTGTTGAATAAGAAACTAGAAGAATTCGGCCCTCTTGTATGGGCGAAAAAACCGAAAAGAGTCCCCGTTGTATTCTCTGCAAAAGAAGTAAAACGAATTTTTGAGAATCTGCACGGTGTCTATCACACAATGGCTTCTCTTCTCTACGGTTCGGGTTTACGACTTACAGAGTGTCTGAGGCTTCGGGTAAAAGATATAGATTTCGATTACAATCAAATAACCATTCGTGATGCAAAGGGCAATAAAGACAGAACCGTACCATTGCCGCAGACTATTAAAGAAGATTTAAGGAACCAACTCAAGAAAGTAAAGAACCTTCATAACAAAGATATTTCGAATGGATACGGCAGCGTGGACATGCCCTACGCTCTGGCGAAAAAATATCCCAAAGCTGAATATTCCTTTCATTGGCAGTTTGTGTTCCCAGCCCACCGCATATCCAAAGATCCACGCTCCGGAATAGAACGCAGGCATCATCTTTATGAAACGGTTCTGCAGAAGGTAGTTAAAACCGCTATTCGCAAAGCCGGCATTACCAAGCATGCAAGCTGCCATACTTTGAGGCACAGTTTTGCGACACATTTGCTTAAAGACGGATATGATATAAGAACGATTCAGGAACTTATGGGGCATAAGCATTTAGAAACAACAATGATATATACACATGTATTATAG